>DAIMMU010000171.1:0-5234 GCA_036720515.1 Sedimentibacter sp. | reverse complement strand
AAAGTTAGAAAGAGTGATTGCATGAATTATTTTAAACCTAATAAAACAATTTTTGATGATTTTTTTGAGCATAGAGATATGCTTATAATACAGCATATGAATGGAGATATTAATAAAAAGGAATATTTAGAGCTAAATTATAAGTATATGCTTGAGAGAAATATTAAACCGTTCCAGCGTATTGACAGCTTTGAAAAAGGAATGTACAACTATCAATATTATAATATGATGGCAAAATATCACCGCATGATAGCACAGGATATAAAAGATAAAGGAAAGCACATAAGTTACTACAGCAAATATTTAAGTGAAGCTGATTATTATTACAATGAAAAGGATAAAACTTCCTTCCGTCTGTTAAGGTTTCTTCAATTTGAAAATGTGGAATCATATTTCATTAAAATGGAATCTTCATTGTTGGAAGGCAAGCTTTACGAAATATTGTTGAAGGACTATGAATATGCCGTGCTTCATTCTAAAAGTTTATGGCTTTTGGAAGTGTTAAAAAAAGAAAATGTATTTTCCGAAAAAAAGAAGAAATCGGTTATAGATTATTATGTGAATCAAAGATATTAAGCCACGGGTGTTCTCCCGTGGCTTTGGTCTATTTAATAAGCATTTGCAATTATTTTAATAATGTCATCAAGAGGTGTTCCTACTTTAATATCAAAGGTTCCGCTTTGCAGCCTTGTATCAAGGTTAAGTTCAACACATCGGGTCAGAAACTCTTCTTTGCTGTCTATTAAATTGTTGTTTAATAATACTTCTCCTATTTGAGAAGGGTATGAACCTTGAGGAATGCTGATGGTTGCTATTAACCCTGTTGGTGTTTCTTCCTCCGGAACCTCTTCTCCCGGTTCTGATTCAGGGTCTTCTTTATCAGGTACTTCGCTTGATATTGGAAAGTCTTCAATTATTTCTTTGTTAATTCCTCTGCTGAACAACAGGTCGAATCTCCATGCCAATATAACTACCATAATAACAATTACGGTTATAATCAGTCCATAATCAGTAATATTATATATGAAATCTCTTATCGCATTAATTATTCTTTTCATGTGTCACCTCTTGGCTTTAATCGCTCTAATTATTTTAGCACAAAAATGACATGTATTCAATATCCACATTTAATAAAAACATGTAAATTTTACAATTGTCTATACTTTCGAAAAATATTTGGTATAATGGTAAGGAGACGCCACGGCGGATATGCACTGCAATGGTGCTGATTTTAATAATAATGACAATATATCGGAGATAGTATGAGAGAAATAAAAATTACAAATAACGAAGAAGGCCAAAGATTAGACAGATTTTTAAAAAAATATCTCAACAAGGCAAATCAGTCATTTATTTATAAAATGATTAGAAAAAAGAATATAAAGTTAAATGATACAAAGGCAGAGCCGGAAGCGGTTTTAAAAAAAGATGATATTGTGCAGCTATATTTGTCTGATGAAACTATTGAAAAATTCAGAGAGAAAAAAACATTAAAACAAACAAGCATACATTTTAATACTGTTTATGAGGATGATAACATATTGGTTTTGAACAAACCTATAGGTCTGAGCACTCAGCCTGACAAAACAGGCATGAGAAATTTAGTTGACGAAATTAAAATATATTTAGATGCAAAAGAAGAAAATATTAGCTTTACATTTAAGCCTGCTGTTTGCAACCGTTTGGACAAAAATACCTCCGGTCTTGTAATTGCGGCAAAGAACTATGATGCCCTTAAACAAACAAATAAGGCAATCCGTGAAAGAAAAATAAGAAAATACTACATGGCAAAAGTTCACGGGATTATAAAAGAAAATTTGGAGCTTAAGGATTATCTTATAAAAAATGAAAATAAGAATATGGTAAAAATTATAAATGAATACAGTGAAAATTCTAAAACGGCAATAACCTATGCCCGGCCGGTGAAGACTGACGGAAGGTACACATGGCTTGAAGTGGAAATTGAAACAGGCAGGACTCATCAAATACGTGCCCACCTATCATCAATCGGGCATCCGATTGCAGGGGATAAAAAATACGGGAAAAAAGACAATGAAAAATATCAGGTTTTGCATGCATATAAGTTGGTTCTAAGCGGTTACGAAGGAAACTTATCATATTTAAACGGAGTGGAAATAGTATCTGATATAAGTGAAAGAATAATTTTGCAGGAGGAATCATGAAAGTAAAAATAGCCGGAACAAATGAAATAATTGAAGTAATGCATAATGAAACATTGTACGGCTTATTGAAGAGAGTTCACAAAAAAGATTATTTTAACTATTTGGGAGCTAAAGTAAACAATAAGCTTAAGGGACTTTGCAGCAGAGACTTTAAAGAAAATGACTGTATAGAATTTATAGATATTACTAATCCGGATGGTCAAAGAATTTATGTGCGCACACTGTCATTAATTTATGTTAAAGCATGCAAGGATGTTTATAACGACATGGATGTTACGATAAATCATTCGTTAAACAAAGGGCTTTATACGGAGCTTCAATATAAGCATTTAGTATCTAAAAAGCATCTATACATTATAAAAAATAAAATGCAGGAAATCATTGAAGCACAAAAGCCTATTACAACTAATTTTTTAAGTGTTGATAAGGCTTCGGAAATATTTTCCGCCCAGGGAATGATGGACAAGGTGGAAATGCTTAAGTATTGGAACAAAGATTCAATAAGGGTTTACGAATTGGACGGGTATTATGATACATTTTACGGATACCTTGCTCCCAATACAGGATTTATTAATAAGTTTGATTTAAGATTATTTTATCCCGGAATTATATTGAATTTCCCCACCCGTGAAAGCAATTTTGAACTTCCCGAATATATTGAGCAAAAGAAGCTTTCCAAAGTATTCAAGGAAGCTGAGGATTGGGGGGAAATAATGGATGTAGCATATGTCGGTTCTTTAAATAAAAAAATCGTCAACAACACTATCAGTGATATGATATGGGTTAACGAAGCACTTCACGAAAAAAAGATTGCATACATAGCAGATGAAATTACCAATGATAAAAATATTAAAATAGTGCTTATTGCAGGTCCGTCTTCTTCTGGGAAAACAACATTTGCACAAAGATTATCAATTCAGTTGAGAGTAAACGGCAAAAAAACATATGCCGTATCACTTGATGATTATTTTGTCGACAGGCATTTAACCCCAAAGGATGAAAATGGAGATTATGATTTTGAAACTATTGAAGCTTTGGATTTAGAGCTTTTTAATGAACAGCTTCTGGATCTAATCGCGGGGGAAGAAGTTCAAATTCCTGTATATAATTTCAAGGAAGGCAGAAGGGAATATACCAGGGAACCCGTAAAACTGACAAAAGACCACATTATTATAATTGAAGGAATTCATGGGCTGAATGATGACCTTACAAATAACATACCTCAATTCAATAAGTTTAAAATATACATAAGTGCATTGACACAGCTAAACATTGATCATCATAACCGAATTGCAACATCCGATTTGAGACTTTTGAGACGCATTGTAAGAGATAATACCCACAGGGGAAACAATGCTTTAAAAACTATGAAATTATGGGACAATGTTGTGAAAGGCACTGAAAAGTATATTTTCCCCTTCCAGGAAAATGCCGATGCAATTTTTAATTCCGCATTGGTTTATGAGCTATGTGTTCTTAAAAAATATGCAGAGCCTATTATAATGGAAATTGATGAAAACAGTATCTTTTATTCGGAAAGGCAGCGACTGCTGAAATTTTTAAGCTACTTCCTCCCGATTGAAGACGAAAGTGCAATACCAAATACGTCAATCTTAAGAGAGTTTATAGGCGGAAGCCGTTTTGAGTAAAAAAGTAATGGGGACACACCTTAGTCAGAGTTTAGTCTATAGAAGCACAAGGAATGTCCCCGTCAGGGGTTAGTCTTTGCGGGCAAAAGGAATGTCTCTGTTTAAAAGTCATTTAAATCAATTTTTCCCCTTTTCATTCCCACGGATAAACACAGGCCGATGGATACCATGTTTACAAGCATGAAGGTTCCGCCGTAGCTTATAAAGGGAAGAGGAATTCCCGTAACAGGCATTAAACCCATTGTCATTCCTATATTTTCAAAGATGTGGAATAAAAACATTGAGGTAATGCCTGTTACTATTAATGTACCGAACAAATTCGCGGCATTTTTTGCAATTCTGATAAGTCTGTAAAGTAAGATTGCATACAGGCATAATAGAAATACCCCTCCCACAAGTCCAAATTCTTCACCTATTACAGCAAAAATAAAATCTGTTTCCTTTGTGGGCAGATAACCCAATTGATTTTGGACACCTTTATACAATCCTCTTCCGTATAGCATTCCCGAGCCTATGGCTGTCTTTGATTGAATTACTTGGTAGCCTAAATCATCAGGGTCGGATTCCGGATAAAAGTAGGTTATAATTCTTTCGAATTGGTAATGCTCCACAAGATTTGCATAACGAGAATTTTCATTTTGTGTATAATCCTCCATTATATAGAAAAATGCACTTATACCCACTATTATTAATATTAAACCGATTATCATAATTGACAGCACATATTTTCTGTCAATTCCGGCAATATAAATCATAATTGCGATAAAAAATACAAAAACCAGTGCCGTTCCCAAATCGGGCTGCATTAAAATCAATGCTACCGGCAAAAATGCAAACAATATAATTTTTAATAAAACCGCAGGATGGTTTATGTTATCCCTGTTGATATCGATAAACTTTGCTACGGATATTATGACACCGAATTTAGCTACTTCCGAGGGCTGAAACACTATGGGACCTATGGCTATCCATGACCTTACATTTCCCCAATCGGCTGCTTTTACGGGATTAATCAGGGTATATAAAAGCAAAAGATTTGTCAGTACATAAATAGGAATATAAAAGCTCCCGTATAAATCATAATCAATTAAAATTAATACAAACAAGACTGCCATACCAAGTCCGAAAGCTATTATTTGTGTTTTTAAATAGGCTTCGCTTCCCGCTGCTTTGCTCATTGTGGCGCTTTTTATTATTACAAACCCGTAAATACACAACAATATGGTTGTAATTATCAATATAAAATCAAACCTTTTAAGTTTGCTTTCTTTCTTAAACATATTTATCTCCAGTTTTCATAATATCATAATGGTTATTATATCATATCTTTATACAATCAAAAACAAATATTTTATTGATTGGCAGTTTGTTGTTTATGAAAATAAGTTGACTAAGTTTTTCA
>DAIMMU010000170.1:0-5236 GCA_036720515.1 Sedimentibacter sp. | reverse complement strand
AAATGGTTATTTACATCTGAATCAGTTACAGAAGGTCATCCCGACAAAATGTGTGATCAGATATCAGATGGCATCTTAGATGCAATTATGGAGCAGGATCCATATGGAAGAGTTGCCTGTGAAACAATTACTAAAACAGGCTTTGTTCTTGTAGCAGGAGAAATAAGCACAAGCTGCTATATTGATATTCCTAAGATAGTAAGACAAATAATTGCAAATATCGGCTATGACAATGCAGAATATGGTTTCGACCATAAAACCTGCGCAGTATTCACATCTATTGAAGAACAGTCTCAGGATATTGCAATGGGTGTAAATCAGGCGGATGAGTATAAAAAGAATCATCAAGACACTAATGATATGATTGGAGCAGGCGACCAGGGAATGATGTTTGGATTTGCGTGCAATGAAACACCCGAGCTGATGCCCATGCCTATTTCCTTGGCTCACAAGCTTGCAATGAAGCTTACAGAAATAAGAAAGAATAAGGTTGTTGACTATTTAAGACCAGACGGGAAAACACAGGTAACAGTTGAGTACCATGACAATGTACCGGTGCGCATTGATACAATTGTTATATCTACACAGCATAATCCTACTGTCGATAGAGAAATAATCGAAAAAGACATTAAGGAATATGTAATTAAGAATGTAGTTCCTGAAAATTTATTGGATGAAAACACGAAGTATTTCGTAAATCCGACAGGAAGATTTGTAATCGGAGGACCACAAGGGGATTCAGGCTTAACCGGAAGAAAAATAATTGTAGACACTTACGGAGGATATGCAAGACATGGGGGAGGAGCATTTTCAGGAAAGGATCCTACAAAGGTTGACCGCTCCGCAGCATATGCGGCAAGATATATAGCAAAAAACATTGTTGCTGCAGGACTTGCCGATAAATGTGAAGTTGAGCTTGCATATGCCATAGGAGTTGCAAAACCGGTTTCAGTAATGGTTGAGACATTCGGTACAAATAGGGTTGACAATGAAATAATTGAAAAAGCAATAGCTGAGAATTTTGACTTAAGACCTGCTGTAATTATAGAAAAATTCGATTTAAGAAGACCTATTTATCAGCAGCTTGCAGCATACGGACACTTTGGAAGAGAAGACCTTGACCTTCCGTGGGAAAAAACAGATAAAAAAGAAGTATTAAGAAAATACCTGTGAGATTATTTATCTGCGGTTAAGAATGATGAGGGCTGCGGTCCCGGTAAGACAGTTATTCATAGCAATGACGGACAACATATTTTGTCATTAAAATAGAGCAATTTATAATTATAATTTGCTCTATTTTTGAATAAATATTTTTTAGTCTTATTCATATTTCTCAAACTTTATGATATTATTAATTACCTTAAGCATTGGAGCTATATATGCACAACAGGAGCCTTGGAATTTTATTGCCGATTTTTTCACTTCCATCAAAATACGGAATAGGTACATTTGGAAAAGAAGCGTATAAGTTTATTGATTTTTTATGTTCTTCAGGACAAAGTTACTGGCAGATTCTTCCCCTTGGACCTACTTCCTACGGAGATTCTCCCTATTCTTCATTTTCCGTATTTGCAGGCAATCCGTATTTTATAGACTTGGAAGTATTGGAAGAGGAAGGATTTATTAATAAAGCCGACTTGGAAACTATCAATTTTAATAACAATGATGAATATATTGATTATAAAAAATTATTTGATACCAGATACGAGATTTTGAAAAAGGCTTATGTAAACAAAGGGAAGTTTTTATGTTTAACTTCTTTTACGGAGCATAACAAGTGGGTTTTGGATTACGCATTATTTATGGCATTAAAGTATGAAAATAATCAGCTTCCCTGGTATAAGTGGGATGAAATGCTTGCTAAAAGAGATGCAATTGCAATAGAAAGAATAAAAAATGAGCTTAAGGATGAAATAAACTTTTGGATTTTTTTGCAGTACGTATTCTTTAACCAGTATTTTAAATTGAAGGAATATGCCAATAATTCAGGAATATCAATAATTGGAGATATTCCTATTTATGTTGCTGAAGACAGTGTTGATATATGGGCAGAAAGAAAGCTGTTTATGACAGATGAAAATAATTTGCCCGCATGTATTGCAGGCGTACCTCCCGATGACTTTTCCGATGAGGGACAGCTTTGGGGAAATCCTGTCTATAATTGGGAATATTTAAAAGAAACCGAATTTGAATGGTGGATAAATAGAATTGATTTTTCGCTTAGATTATATGACGTAGTGCGAATAGACCATTTCAGAGGGTTTGATGAATTTTGGGCAGTTCCGTATGGCTCCGAAAATGCCATTAACGGAAGGTGGCTTCCTGCCTATGGAAAGGAGCTGTTTCAGAAAATAAATGAAAAGCTTGGCGGTGTAAATATTATTGCCGAAGATTTGGGAATAATTACGGACAGTGTTGTTAAATTAAAGAAGGATTTAGGGTTCCCGGGAATGAAGGTTTTGCAGTTTGCGTTTGACGGTAATCCATGCAATCCGTATTTGCCTGATAATTATGAAGAAAATTCAGTTGCATATACGGGTACACATGATAACGATACATTAAAAGGCTGGTTTGAAAAACTTGATGATATAGAAAAACAATATGTTTTAGATACCTTAAATATTAATGAAAAAAATAATGATAATGATGATGAGAAAAACAGGGATAATGTTATATACGAATTAATAAAAGCATTATACAAAAGCAAGGCTTGTCTTTGCATAATACCTATGCAGGATTTTATTTGCTTAGGTTCAAAGGCAAGAATCAATACTCCGTCAACATTTGGCAACAACTGGTGCTGGAAGTTAAAAGGAACTATGATTACAGATGAGTTGGCAGAAAAAATCAAGGACATAGCAGATGAAACAAAATGGGAACGAAAAAACTTAATAAGTAAAAGTATAATATGAAATTTATAAAACTAAAACAGCATACAGAGTATGTAAACTCTGCTACATTGGTATTATCAGAGTAAATAATATTATAACTTTATAATATTATTTATTCTATTATGTTTCCATATTTCAAAGATAACGCAACAATAAACTTTGTTTGAGGATCTTCCAAATTACATTGAAGAATTTGGCTTATTTTCTCTACTCGTTTATATAGGGTATTTCTGTGAATAAATAGCATTTCAGATGCTTTATTCATATTAAATCCACATTCATTCAAAGCAACTAATGTATAGTAAAAATCAGTATTATTCTGGTTATCATACTGTATAAGCTTAATTATATAGTTTTGGTACAATAGCTTCAATGAATCATGTTCCAAATTATCATAAAGCAAGTCATCCACTATATAATCGCTATAAAAAAACAGATGAATTTTCTTTTTAGTCATGAAGCCAATCTTTAGTGCACGATCTGCATTTTTATAAGCCTTGTTCATTTGAGCAAGTGTGGTAAAGCATTCGCTTATCCCTATGTGAATTGGATCATTTGAAATCATTGATGAATATATTATTTGATAAAATTCTTTGAAAAAACCATCTAGCTGCTTTGCATATAAAAATGACATGTCTAACTCTAATACGCATATGATTTTTTTTAGATCCTGCTGATGAATACAAGTTATATTATTTGAAGCATATTGTTTTTTTAGTTGGTTATAAATAGTTACAAACAATTTTTCGCTTAATGTAAAATTATATCTAACGATACACAGACATCGGTTGGCATTATAGTATATTGATAAATACTTGGCATTTTCCATAATTTTTGAGATTTGTAAATCTATTTGAGATATAAGGCTTAAATAAAACATTTCTACGGTTGAGTATTGAAATTGGTTTTTTATATAATCATCTTCATTAGCAATAAATTTCAGTACGGGTTTTGATATTTCACGGTAGCTTAAATATATTGGGATATTTATCAGGGGGAAATTATTTTTCTCTGACAATTCTATAATTTCTTTTGTTATTACATTAATGTATTTGCCCAACTTAATTCCTA
This sequence comes from Sedimentibacter sp., assembly GCA_036720515.1. Lineage (GTDB taxonomy): Bacteria > Bacillota > Clostridia > Tissierellales > Sedimentibacteraceae > Sedimentibacter. Next base: position 1,274 of record DAIMMU010000170.1, on the reverse strand, counting down.
AACAACAGGACTTTTTTTCTATTAATGTAGAAACAAAATCTAAAAATAAAGAATCATTATTCTTGAAAAAGTATCCTGTAGTAATAATCAAATCACCTTCCTTTATCCAATAGCCGCCTTCTGGAATTTCTATAACATCAACATATTTTATATTACGATTACCGCCGTCTGCTCCGCTTATATATTTTAATTCAGAATTAATTTTAAGCAAATCATCAACTTTCACAAAATTCACCTCGTAAACTTTCAATCAATCTTAAGAAGATTTATAGTGTTAGTATATATTAACATTATTTTCTATTTAAATCTATATTTATTATCTAAAGAATTATTAATTTATTTCCTAAAGCAAAACATTATAAAAATACGAACTCTAATCCCGTCTTTAGGAGTTAGCACCATAATCTTTAGGAGCAAATTTAATATAAATTGCCTACAAATGCCTTAAAATAAGGCTTTTTTTATGCGAAAAAAACTTGCAAAAAAATATTATTCATGATATAATAATGGTGATAGTGGTGGTATAATATGGAGTATTTTGGGAGGTAATTTTATGGCATATTTTTTAAAAAAGACAACTCTTAAGGGACGGACATACATTTCTATTTGTGAAAGTTTTTATCATCCTCAGAAGAAGGAAACTGCTCACAGAACATACAAGTCCCTCAGTTCTGTAGAAACCTGGAAGGAGAAAGGAATTGAAGACCCCATTTCTCATTTTCAAAAGGAAGTTGATTCCCTAAATAGGGAAAGGGTTGAAGCAGGGGTCAAAAAGATATCTGACAAATCTCCAAATTTGTATTTAGGTTATTTCCCTCTTAAATCAATCCTAGATAAGCTTTGCATAAAAAAGTATGTAGATTACTTCAATCTTACAAATTATTTCCAGTACGACCTATATGAACTGCTTTCTTCTCTTATTTATGCCAGAGCTGTCAACCCCTGCAGTAAATACAGGACTTTTCATGAAGTATTGCCTGAGCTTTATGAATCTGTCAACTATTCTTATGACCAGCTTATGGATGGATTGTCCTTTCTCGGGAACGATTATGAAAAGTTTATAGAGATATTTACCGTACAGACAAACAATATTTACGGATTGGATGTTTCCAAATCATATTTTGACTGTACAAACTTTTATTTTGAAATTGACAGAGAGGATGATTTTAGAAGGAAGGGTCCAAGCAAAGAAAACAAGAAAGAACCTATTGTAGGACTTGGATTATTGCTTGATCGTAACCAAATACCTATTGGAATGAAAATGTATCCGGGCA
>DAIMMU010000169.1:0-5300 GCA_036720515.1 Sedimentibacter sp. | reverse complement strand
TTCATCCCCCTCAAAGTAAGTCCCTTACACAGAATGTACCAATTGAAGATGCAAAAGCTCCGAATATTGTTGTAATTCCATTGTCGCAGCATATTGGAGCTCCATGTGATCCATTGGTAGCTGTAGGAGATACAGTAAAAGTTGGTCAAAAAATTGGCGAATCAAAAGCCTTTGTTTCAGTACCCGTTCATGCAAGTGTATCCGGAACAGTAAAAAAAATTGAGCAACGACAAGTACCGGGCGGTGCTAAGGTAAACAGCATTATCATAGAATCCGACGGTAATTTTGAAGTACATGAATCAGTTCAGCCAAAGGGCAAGTTGGAAGGTCTTTCTAAGGAAGATATTCTTTCAATAATTAAGGAAGCAGGAATGGCAGGAATGGGCGGAGCTACATTCCCGACACATGTTAAGCTGAGCCCTCCAAAAGACAAGCCTATAGACACATTGCTTGTAAACGGAGCAGAATGTGAGCCTTATTTAACGGCGGACCACAGAATTATGGTGGAAAAACCTGAACTTGTATTGCTTGGCACAAAAGCAATTATGAAGGCATTGGGAGTAAATAAAGCTTATATTTGTATTGAAAACAACAAGCCTGACGCAATTGAAACACTGCAGAAATCTGCTGAAAACGAAGAAGGTATCGAAGTTGCACCAATGATAGCCAAATACCCGCAAGGCGATGAAAAAAGATTAATTAACGCAATAACAGGAAGAGTTGTTCCTTCTGGCGGACTTCCTATGGAAGTCGGATGCGTAGTTGAAAATGTTGGTACTGTTGCTACAATAGGAAATGTAATACAAACCGGCATGCCTTGCATTCAAAGAGTTGTAACCGTAACAGGAAGCGCTGTTGAAAATCCTAAAAACCTTTATGTAAGATTAGGAACTTTATTTAAAGACGTTATTGAAATGTGCGGCGGCTATAAAGAAGAGCCCGGAAAAATAATTAACGGCGGTCCCATGATGGGTATTGCTCAATATACTGATGAAGTGCCTGTTATAAAAGGAACATCGGGAATATTGGTTTTAAATAAAAAAGAAGCAAATCTTCCGGAACATTCAAATTGTATTTTATGCGGCAAATGTGTTGAGGCATGTCCCGTTAACCTTATGCCCTATAAAATCAGCAGGTTTACATTATTGAAAAATTTCGATGGCGCTGATGAATATCATGCAACAGATTGTATAGAATGCGGAGCATGTTCATATGTATGTCCTGCAAAAAGACCGCTTAAAGAATCGATAAGTGTTGCAAAAAAAGAAATTTTAACAAGACGCAAAAAGGCTAAATAGGAGGAAATATTGATGGAAATTAAATTGATTGGTTCATCGTCGCCTCATATTAGATCCGATGAAACAACACAAAAATTAATGCTTGATGTAATTATTGCATTAGTGCCCGCGTTGGCGGCAAGTATATATTATTTTGGATTTAAAGCAATGATATTATTGTTGGCATCTGTAATATCGGCAGTTGTTACCGAATATCTTTGCGAAAGATTTATGAACAGACCAATAACCGTTACTGATTTAAGTGCGGTTGTTACGGGAATACTGCTGGCATTTAATTTACCTGCAGAAGCACCATGGTGGATTGCTGTTGTCGGTTCTGCATTTGCAATAGGAATAGTAAAACAGGTATTTGGCGGAATAGGATTTAACTTTTTAAATCCGGCATTGGCAGGAAGAGCATTTTTAATGGCATCATGGCAATCGCATATGGTAAGCGGTTTTATTAATCCGGCAACAGATGCGGTAGCTTCGGCAACACCTCTTGCAATGATAAAAGGTGCCGCTTCCGGACAACTGCCTTCGTTATGGGATATGTTTATAGGTAATATACCCGGTGTTATCGGAGAAACTTCGGCAATACTTCTTCTTATAGGCGGAATATATTTAATATACAGAGGAACTATTAAATGGATTATTCCTGTGTTTTACATCGGAACAGTGGCAGTGATAGCGTTGATTTTTGATGCGGGAAATCTTCCATACCACATATTGGGCGGAGGATTGATTTTAGGAGCATTCTTCATGGCTACCGATTATGCGACAAGCCCTGTTACCGACAAGGGTAAAATTATTTATGCCGTGGGAGCAGGAATGCTTACTATGTTTATAAGAAAATTAGGGGGATATCCCGAAGGAGTATCTTATTCAATTCTTCTTATGAATATACTGACACCAATGATTGATAAATATGTAAGACCTCACGTATTCGGTGTAGCAACAGGAGGTAAAAAAAATGAAAAATAATTTTGTAAAATTAGCCGGTATATTATTTTTAATAGGTGCCATATCAGCAGGAGTTTTAGCATGGTTAAATGATTCTACAAAGGATTTAATAGCTCAAAATGATGCAATGGCAAGTATGGATCCGGCTATATTGGAAGCTGTTATGCAAGGCTCTGTAATGTTCAACGATTATGAAGATACTGCTTTGGTTGAAACGGCAAAAGGTGAAAATAATAAAATTATAAATATAATGACTGCCGTTGATGCTTCCGGCAATGAATTAGGTAAGGTCGTAAGAACATGGAGTACTGTAAAAGGCTTCAACGGTGATATGGAATTGTATGTTGGTTTCACTCCCGAGGGTAAAATATCCGGAGTTAGTGTAATTTCTCACCAGGAAACCGAAGGACTTGGCTCTAAAACTACTCTGCCTGCTTTTACGGATCAGTTTAAAGGCAAGGATGGAAGCAGTGAAATCGGCGAAAATGATATTGATGCAGTTACAGGCGCAACATATTCTTCTAAATCATTTTTAAGCGCTGTAAACAACGCCATAGAAGTTTATACGAAATATTTGAAATAGGAGGATGAGATGAACAAACTACAAATATTTAAAAACGGAGTAACAACCGAAAATCCTATTTTGGTTCAACAGGTTGGAATGTGCGCAACCTTGGCAATTACAACATCACTTATAAACGGAATAGGTATGGGAGTAGCCGTAATAGCGGTTTTGACAGGTTCAAATATAGTTATATCGGCACTTCGTAAATATATACCCGATGAGGTTCGTATACCCGCATTCGTAATAATCATTGCGGCATTTACAACAATTATTGATTTATTGATGCATGCATATACATTTGCGTTATATCAGGCATTAGGAGTATTTATTCCATTAATAGTTGTAAACTGTATAATACTTGCAAGAGCTGAAGCTTTTGCTTTCAAAAACGGGATACTGGATTCAACCATTGATGGTTTAGGAATGGGAGTCGGTTACTTGGTAGCTATGATTTTACTAAGTTCTATAAGAGAAATATTAGGTAACGGTACTATTTTGGGACTTAGAATTCTTCCGGAAGCTTATGAACCTATGATGATGGCAATACAGCCGCCAGGAGCATTTATTATCCTTGGATTATTGATAGGTTTTGTAAATTACCTTTCTAGAAGAAAGAATGCTTAGGAGGTAAGAAATGGAATTAGTAAGTTTATTTATAACATCGTTTATAGTTAATAACATTATATTTATGCAGTTCTTAGGAACATGTCCGTTCCTTGGAGTTTCGAAGAAAATTGATACTGCAGCAGGTATGGGTATTGCTGTTATATTCGTTATAACATTGGCATCCATAATAACATACATTGTTCATCATGCTATTTTGGTACCCCTTGAATTAGAGTATTTGCAGACAATAGTATTCATACTTATTATTGCGGCACTTGTGCAATTTGTTGAAATGTTTCTTAAGAAATCGGCTCCCGGTCTGTATCAGGCATTAGGAATTTTCCTTCCGCTTATTACTACAAACTGTGCAGTTCTTGGAGTTGCCATAAATAATATTATATACGAATATAGTTTTGTTAAATCATTGGTTTACTCTGTAGGTACATCTTCAGGCTTCTTACTTGCAATAGTTTTATTTGCCGGGGTAAGAGATAAGGTTGATTATGCAGATTTGCCTGAATCGTTGAAAGGCTCTGCTATTTCATTGATTACGGCAGGTCTTATGTCAGTTGCATTCCTTGGTTTTTCAGGCTTGCAATTATAGGAGGTAGAATTATGGTTATAGTTAAAGCGGTGGCAGTTACCGGCGGTATTGGTGTCGTATGCGGAATCTTATTGGCATTTGCAGCTAAACTGTTTCACATAGATGTGGATCAAAGAATAATTGATGTAAGAAATGCTTTGCCGGGTGCAAATTGCGGCGCCTGCGGTTATGCAGGTTGCGACGCAATGGCTGCGGCAATAGCAGGAGGTAATGCTCCTGTAAACGGATGTCCTGTGGCAAATGCCCAGGCTCATGAGAAAATAGCCGATATTATGGGTACTACGGCGGTGGAAGGCGAAAAAAACGTTGCTCATGTTTTATGCCAGGGATGTGACAGTTTGGCAACAAAGAAACATGAATATCATGGGATAAAAGACTGTAAAGCGGCTGCTGCCGTTCAGGGCGGAAACAAATCTTGCGATAAGGGATGCCTTGGATTCGGAAACTGTGTTGAAGTATGCGATTTCGACGCTATACAAATTGTTGACGGATTAGCGGTTATTGATAAGGAAAAATGTACTGCCTGCGGCAAATGCATTGAAGAATGTCCAAAAGCCGTAATAGAATTTGTTCCGTATAAAAACAATGTTATTGTTGGATGCAACAACAGAGACTTTGGAAAAGCTGTTAAGGATGTATGCAAAATCGGTTGCATAGCATGTAAAATATGTGAAAAGAACTGTGCTTTTGATGCAATTCATGTTACGAACAATTTAGCTAAGGTTGATTATGACAAATGCACACATTGTATGGTATGTGTGGAAAAATGCCCGACAAAGGCAATACAGGGAGACTTGACAGTCAAAAAGCAAGCTATGTAGAAGCCCTAACCCCATTTTTCAGAGTGTTTTTTCTGAAAAATGGCGGTAGGTCTTTCGCAACGAATTCCCAAAATATGCGACCAACGGGAGCAAATATTTTGGTGAATGAGACTGAGCGTATGACCTAACCCCGTTTTTCTGAGTCTTTTTTCAGAAAAATGGTTGGTAGGTCAACCGCACAGAATTCCCAATTTATGCGACCAACGGGAGCAGATAAATTGGTGAATTCCCCTGCGTATGACCTAACCCCTTCCCTATCGCTCAGGATGACGTAAATGGAGTTTGTCAATAACTAAGGACTGCAGCAATGCAGTCTTTTTATTTTATTACATAACACACCTATGGGATTAATTTTTATTTTTGACAAATGATGTTTTTAGCACTATAATATATGAAATATAACTGTAAAATAACTGTAAAATAAAACAAAGGAAGATGTTATGGAAGCAATAAAAAAGATAAAA
>DAIMMU010000008.1:0-31011 GCA_036720515.1 Sedimentibacter sp. | reverse complement strand
AAGGGCAAGATGTTTATATTGTAAAAATGTGTAAGGAAAAGCTTGATTTAAGTTCGACCATGCGTGATAAAAATATTATAACTTCAGTTTCTAATACAATATCAAAGACAATAGGTATTTAGGTTCGCACTTACGTACCACGTTGAATCCATAATCATGTTACAAAGGATTTAGATTGATTATAAATTTATAAATAAATGATTATTAACATAATAAGGGATAGAGAATGCTGAAGATTTAGTTGACTTAAAAGTAACAGAAAATTGTGAGGTATTAAACAGTAATGGAGAAGTAGTTCCTAACCTTTGTATTTCAAAAAACGGGCTTTAAAATGCTAGTTTTTATGGGGAGTGTCTCATATTTCGTGTAAATGGATTTTTGGTTTAAATAAATTTTAAATGTAAATACTAATTATACAGCATAAATATGGGCAACGCAGAGGTGCGACCTAAACGCTTGCTGTGCTTTAAACGGTGATTGGGCGATCGAATTTGATTGCCTGATTTCTTTTATCACCGGTAAAGCCCGGCGTAATAAACCTCGGGGTACGGGGCAGAGCCCCGTTATGCTACTCTATTGAACCTATCCTCAAAGAATATTATAAGCTGCCCTATTATTGTTCCCCAATTTCGTATTGGCATACTCCATTTTTTGTAATTTCCTGAATAGAAAGATATACAGATTTTCTTACTGCCTCATCTGTAGGATAAATGGTTTTTGTCTTTGTGTATTTTCTTAGCATTCTATGGAATCCTTCTACAGCATTGGTGGTATATATCAATGTTCTTACTTCCTGCGGATATTTGAAGTAAGTGGATAATTCTATCCAGTTTTCACTCCAAGATTTTGAAATTTGAGGATATTTTGAGTCCCATTTTTCGGCAAATTCCGGTAAACGATATTCGGCATCATCAAGTGTGGGTGCGCCGTAAATGAGCTTCAAATCAGCCATAACCGGCTTTAAATCTTTATATGATACATACTTAGTTGAATTTCTTATTTGATGAATGATACAGAGTTGTTGCTCAGTTTTTGGAAAAGTTGCAGCAATTGCTGATGAAAATCCAGAGAGATTATCTCGGCAAGCTATTAAAATATCTGTAACACCTCGGTTTCTCAAATCGTTGCAAATATTAGCCCAGAAGCTTGCACTTTCATTCTCGCTTATCCATATTCCTAAAATATCCTTTTTACCTTCCATGTCAATACCTAAAACAGAATATACACACTTATTGATAATACGGCTGTCTTTACGAATTTTAAATACGATCCCATCCAAAAATACTATAGGATAAATAGCATCTAATGGTCGTGATTGCCACTCCATCACTGCCGGAAGAATTTTGTCTGTAATACGACTGATTAGACTTGCAGAGGCTTCTACACCGTAGATATCTCTCAGATGATCTTCAATATCTCGATTGCTCATTCCCTTTGCGTACATAGCAAGGATATGTTTTTCTATATCATCAGTTTTAGTTTGGTATTTGCCTATTAACTTTGGAGCAAATTCTCCGTTTCGATTACGCGGAACACTGATTGGTACCTCGCCATATTCACTTTGTAGGGTCTTTTTATTGTAGCCGTTGCGGCTATTTCCGCTGCCTATCCACGCAACAGAATGCTTATCATATCCTAAATGTTCATCCATCTCAGATTCAAGCATTTCTTCTAGGGTACCCTTGAATAGATCCTTCAAAAGGTTTTGCACATTGCTTAAGCTTTCACAATTCTGTGCTAACAATTTTGCCAGCTCCTGTGTTTTTTCGTTTTGTAAGAAAGTTTCGTTTATCATGATAATATCTCCCCTCTTAATGGGTATTATTACCACTTACACGAAACTTTATACATCCTCACACAAAAACTTAAAATTATAGCAGACGTGCAATAAGTGTACCAAAATTTAATTTGTATGCTACTATTAAATAATAATTATTAAGAGTAGCTTTCCTAAAAAACTATTTAAATTAAATAAATTAACATTAACCATGAGATTATGCACTTACTATATACTTTTAATTACATAAGTCTTTTACATATGACTTTTATTAAGATATCTACTCCATAGTACATTGCTTCCCGGTTAAATTTCATATCTTTATGATGTAATCCCGGAGTTAAGTCTGAACCTAATCCTAAATAACCTGCTTTACAACCTAATCGTTTTGCATAGAAGTGGAAATCTTCAGAACCAGCAGTATATAAATTCTTTATAAGACCTTTTTCTCCCAGTGTTTCTTTTATAGCTTCGGAGTTTGTCTCAATCAATTCGTCTGTATACTCTGCTGCAGGACATAGGTCTATTGTGTATTCAACATTTGCACCATTTGCTTTTGCTGTAGATTCAATCGCAATTCTTAATTTTTCAAGTATTGTTTCCATCTCGTTATTCTCTATGCATCTAACATCCACATACATATTAGCTTCGTCGGGTATTGCGTTATCAGGTCCTGCACCAGTGTTTATTTTAGTCACTTTTATAGAGTGACTTATACTGGGATTAGCCTTCAAAGCATTAATTGCATTTGTAATAAGGACAGCAGCTTCAACTGCATTTACCCCAAGATGAGGTCTGGCTCCATGAGCTCCAACTCCTGTCAGCTTTATTCTTACGGGAGCTGCAGCTGAATGCCACAACGCTGCCGCAGCTTGGCTAAGTTTGGCTTCCTGGATTGGTCTAAGATGAATACCAACAATTTCTGTCATGTCATTAAGTAAACCACTGTTAATCATCGCATTTGCTCCGGCTAATAGCTCTTCAGCAGGCTGAAAAATTAAATATAACTTACCTTTATTTATTCCCATGGAGTAAATTTCCTTAGCAGCAGCTAATACCATGGATGAATGGGCATCGTGTCCGCAGCTATGTCTATATTCAATGTTACCATTAATTGCATATGTAAGTGCATCCATATCAGCTCGAATTCCCAGTATCGGACCATCTTGTTTGCTATTCAATACTGCAATAATACCTGTGGTATCTCCTACATTGCGGTGTACTGTATATCCTATTTTTTCTAACTCTGAGGAAATTAATTCCGATGTTTTGTATTCTCTGAACCCTGGTTCAGGAATTACGTGCAATTTTTCATAAATCATTTGAACATATTCTCTATCCATAACTTTCGTGCATGATGTATTTAACTAAATACATCTATACTTTCAACTCTCCTTTTCTTTTACAATTTTTGATGTATATAATATTTACACTGTGGACCTGATATAATTAAATAAACTTAGATATATAAGTGTATCGTCATTCAGTTGAATATCTTCTAAACACTCGTATTAGTATATTACAATAATACTTATTAATTGGTCCACAGTGATTACATACGAGTCTATTAATTATACTAAAAACTGTGTTACAAACATAGCTAAAAAAGCTGCTAATAAATTAACGCCTATTAGCATTGGATAATGCTTACTTTTTATGCCTGCAGGTCCAAGTACACGACCAATATATTGCACCAATGAGCCAAATAACATTATACCTACTAATAGTATAGCTACATCGCTTGAGTCTAAATGGCCGTTAGTAGCTAATCCTGCGGCTACTCCAATTCCACCTCCAGTAGAAAGAATTCCTGCAATAATAACTGTGGCAGAAATGCCGGGTAAACCAAAAATTCCCATAACGGGTCCGAAAACTATTCCTATCAAATCTGTTAAACCAGTTAGATTTAATATTTGTATCATCGCAAATGCAAACAGAACATTAGGAGCCATACTAGTAAAGGAAAGATTAAACCCACTCCTTGCTCCAAGAACAAAACTCTGTAAAAAATTACGTTTTTCGGATTTCTCATTCATATTTAAACCTCCTTAATACGCATAGCATATAATCTAATGATATTCCCTGCTAAAAATTTGAATAAAAATATTATAACCAATGGTATAAAAATTGGAACTTCTAAAAATACAAATAAGCCCGCACCACTGGAAAGATAATTTGTTAACAGAGCACCTGCAGAAAATTGAAACCCGGTAAAAATAAGAGCTTCTTTATCATTTATAAAACCTTTGTCATATAGTGCCCTTGTCATTGCTGAACCTGCATCAGTCGACTGCAAACTTGCTATCAAAGCTAATCCGCAAAATCCCGGAATGCCAAGGCATGGCCTTAACAATGGGCTTAATAAATTCTGAGCTGCTTTTAATCCGTCTAAATCTTCTACTATTTTAACAACACCTAAAGCAAGCATTACTGCCGGTGCAAGTGTTAAAGCAAATAACCAACCGTCCCTTACACCAGCACCGCCTGTTCCCCTAAAATTACCGGCTATAGAGCCTGATCCTTCCGAAAGTGTTCCAAGCTTGCCAAAAGAGCCAAGAACGTTTGTAAAATCAAGAGCTCTAAGCGGTCCCTCTACATCTTTAAAAATTCCAGAAAAAAACAGAATGGCTATTACTAAAGATATGTATCCGGCTATTCTGACTTTCTGCTTAGTGTCGCTAATAGAGTTTGATTTTTTTATTTTTGAGTTCTCAGTATCAGTTTTTATTTTCTTTTCGTCTTGCATATTAGATTCCTCCGTAATTTTTTTGTAAGCTTACATACCATTTATTTGCAAATAATGTGCCAACTATAAAACAAAAGAAACAATGACTCAAATTTCAATAAAAGATGTCATTGTTTCACAATATAAAATCCTATACTTAATTTAGTGGGTGCACTTTATGGGTAAATTGCCCATTCATTGCCCAGTAAGCACCACTTTATCCTTCTAATTCTAAGAACTGTATACCTTCTTTTGTTATAAAGCTTCCTGTTCTTCCCTTTCCACATGTCAATAAACCTTTATGTCTAAGAAAATCTAAAATGTTTCTAATCTTATTTTCCGAAACTGTATACCCTCTGCCAAGGCATATTTTAAGAATGCTTCTTCTTCCAATAGACTTGCTTCTTAATATGCCCATAATTTCAATTGCAATTTTTCTATCAATTGATGAAAGCTCAGGAAATGGCTCAATTTTATTAGGCGTATTTTTAATTATATCATTATAAATATTCTTAGGAAGATCATCTATTGTTAAAATTTCTCCTCCTGTATATATCATATATTCTATACAATTTTTTAGTTCTCTTACATTTCCCCTCCAATTATATCTACACATTACCTCCATTAACTCTGAGTCAAAACACTTATTTTTAAAACCCGATTCACTTATGATGTTTTCAATAATTATTGGGATATCATTCCTTCTTTCTCTTAAAGGAGGTAAAAAAAGTGTAAAAGCATTGAGTCTGTAATACAAATCCATTCTAAATTTATTTTCTTTAATAAGACTTTCCAAGTTTCTGTTGGTAGCTGCGATAATTCTTACATTGATAGGAATTATATCATTACCACCTATTCTCATAACCTCTTTTTCTTCAAGAACTCTTAAGAGTTTTGCCTGTACAGTTAAATTTATATCACCGATTTCATCTAAAAAAAGCGTACCAGTATGTGCAATTTCAAATAACCCCCTTTTTCCTCCCCTTTTAGCACCTGTAAATGAACCTTCTTCATATCCAAAAAGTTCACTTTCCAAAAGTTCCGAAGGAATGGATGCACAATTTATTGCTACAAATGGCTTGTCTTTTCTGTCAGAAAAATTATGTATTGCTTGTGTAAAGATTTCTTTGCCTGTACCACTTTCTCCGATTATAAGAATGGATTTTGGAATATTTGCTATTTTTTTTGCTTGATTAATACAGTTTTTAATAGATGAGCTACTGCCTAACACATTATCAAATGTGTATTTAGCAATGTATCCCTTCTTTTTTAATTGTCCTCTTAATTGTCTTTCTAAATCCTGAACTTGTGTAACATCCTTTATTGTTATAACGTAAGCTAATATTTCATCATATATTTTTATTGGTTACTTTGAAATAATTAATTCTTTTTTTATCTCTTCTAAAAAAACAATTTTATTATTAATAATATGACTTTTATTGATTTCCTTATACAGTTTATGCGGTATTATATTATTATCTAAATAAAATGTATTTAGTGAGTTTAAGTTAACATTTATCATATTAGAAAATGATGTATTTGTATATATTATTTTGTTTGTGATATTTGTAATAATTACTCCATAATCAATTTCATCAATCACTATATTCAATAAATTTTCCAGTTTTGATATTTTGTCTAAAGATGTGTTCTTAAAATCTAAATTAACTACTGTCTTTGAGTACCTGTTGAGTTTTTTAATAAAATAAGCACTTTTTATATTCAGGGTAGATATTAAGGTCATATATGTTGAGGTTGAAATACATCTCCAGCCAATATCTATTATATACTTTGCCCTTGATGGAACATGCATTAATTGAGCAGCCGTTATTGCAATATCCAAATCTGGAGTATCTCTTAATTTTGGATATACAGGTACAAAATCTATGTTATTCACTCCTGACATATATAAAAAAGCTGCTAAATCAAGTGCAAAAACTCTGTTTGTACTGACAAGCATTGCCTTGGAACCACTTGGAAGATCTTGTAGTTTATTAAAGCTGTCATTTAGAATTGTTCTTTTGCCTTGAATGATATCTATTTCCTTATGATTAAATTTCATGAATATGTCTGTGACGATTGGTGAAAGCGTAAGAATTAAGTCACATTCAATCTTTTCTGGTATTCCTTCACAAATACAATAACCATTAAATTCTAATACATTTTCGAAAAACATATTTAATTCTTTTATATAATGATCCAGTGAAGGGCGATCATATGTTATTAACACAACATTTTTTTTTGTATTGTATCCCATATTTTTACTTAGTATAATGATAGATTATAATATTCATTATATGATTTCCTTTCATAAAATTTATTTTAAGTAATGTTATGGTTATCAATCATGTTAAAAGTTAAATACTTAAGCTTTGAAAATAAATAAAGCAATAATAACTTGTCAGATATAGTATTCATGAATATTTGCATTATTAAATGAAGAGCCTGAATAAAAGTAATATCAGATAATTCATCAACAGGTATTTTATTCACATGATATCGCCTTATGATTGTGGATGGTAATGATTCTACACCATTTCGGAATTTTGCAAATTTTTTGAATTCATCACTTATCAGATACATCTACTGTTTTGAACGTCCTATGCTTTTCAATGAAATAATTAGTGACGCTTTGTTCTTGTGAAACGTAGGGTTGTACTGTTTCTTGTGCAGACATTGGTTGAATTTACTTTTATCAAGAGTTATTCTGTATTGTTCGGTTCGTGAGTTGAATTTATTAGCTATTGGAATTTGATTTCCGGCACACTCTAAAACTTGTTTGCCGTTTGTACTGAATATATAATTGGTATAAATATCAGGAACTTTTCTTCTCTGCATATTAATCGTTATTAGGTTTATGTTGTTCTCTTTTGATATGGATATATTTTCCGTGCTGTCATATGCAACGTCTATAACAAGGGTTGTTTTCTTCAGTTTCAGCTAAACTACTAATCGAATTCTATAAGAATGTACTATTTCTGTAAACATTTTGCTCATAAGAATATTCGGTTAGCATAAGTTTTACCTGATTAGTAACACTGGTGAAATTACCATACCATCTTTATAGCAATTCTTACACTTTAATGATACCATAAAACCCTGTATTTTTCAAGCCTTGTGTTATGAGAATTATTTTCATTTGAGCAGTGCCAAAAGGTAAACTTACCTCTTCCTTAGCTATTTCTTTGCTTTTTATGCCTAAAATTTTATTTTGTTAGTTATCAACAAATACGTGAAAGATTCATATGGTTATCCACATTAAATCAATCTTGAATTGTACATTAAATTTTCTTCTTGGACGATACCTAACTTTTCTTGGCAGGTAAATATTTCTAACAGAAAATAGATTGTAATCAACAAAATCATGGCAGACAGTGTGGCATTTGGAACGAAAACTAACTATTCTTACAGTTGTTAATTTTGTTACAAAGATTTATTACACAATATGACAAAAAGTGAATGGAAGAAATAGATATATTTCAATTGAGGTAATTGAAATTTTATATTGAAAAATTCTAAATATCTCGTTTTAAATTCGTAAGCTAATCTGTTAATTAGTCATGCAAATATGTTCCTTTGTCAAGTCTTGGCGGGTATTTACATTAATGATAACATATGGCTAAGCGTTTTTTTAAAGTTTTGAAAAAATGGGTAAACTCAAAATTGTTAAATGGCATAGTATTTGCATTAAAAGTATTATGAAAGATAGATTTAAGAAAGGATTAGATATATAAGTGAAAGTTTTATTAATTAACGGAAGTCCACATGTAAATGGATGCACATACACAGGACTTGAGCATGTGGTAGATGTGTTGGAGGAGAGAAATCGACACAGAAAATGTGCATATATGAGCAAGACCTATAGGCGGATGTTCGGCTTCGTTGGACGTTCTAAACAAATACCCAACATTCCAACGAATTCCGCTTGTAAGCAGCGATCACTGACTAATAATTCACGGAAACACTCCTGCAGAAGTTGAGCAGGCTTTGGAAGGAATCTATACGCTTGAAGTAATGGCAAAGGACATTGCATGGCTTATGAAGTGCATATAGGTTGGAAGAAGGGAAGGTATATTACCTGAAGTAGAGAATAAAACTGTTTGGACTAATTTCATTAGATAAGGAGGATGATAAAAATGAAAAAGATAGCGTTGGTAACTGCCGGAAATAAAGGAATAGGGCAGGGAATAGTACTCAGATTAGCAAAGGAAGGATACAAAGTTTATGCCTCTGCAAGAAGTATCGATAAGATTGAGGAAACAATGGGACTTTGTAAAGATTACGATGTTGAGCCAATCATTTTTGATGTAAGAGACTATGATGATTTAATGGGAAAAATACGTGCACTTGGGCATTTGGATGCAGTGGTTAACGCTGCCGGTCTCAGCATTGTAAAGAAAACCATTGAGGAACTTGATATAACAGATTGGACTGAAATACTTGATACGAATGTAATGGGTTATTTCTTTGTTATCAAGGCCGCAATCGAAAATATGGAAGCAGGAGGGGCAATTGTCAACATTACTTCAGGTGCAGCCAAAACAGGGGGAAATTTTGTATCAATTCCGTATTCTTCATCAAAAGGCGCAATCAATTCCCTTACTATTTCAGTTGCAAGAGATCTGGCACCGAGAGGAATCCGCGTAAACGCAGTTTCACCGGGATTCGTTGCATCGGATATGCTAAAGCTTAACGGAAAACCATTTGATTATTATCCTGACATTATCCCGCTTCACAGGCTTGGTAAGCCTGAAGATATAGCAAACATGGTATACTATCTGGTTTCTGATGAGTCTAATTTTATGACAGGACAAATAATTGAAGTAAACGGGGGAGACATAATGGGATAAAAACGGGATAAAATCCGTCGACATCCTATTAGTATCCCGTTGGTATCCTGTTAAATACTAAAATATATAGCAAAGTGCGAAAAAATAATTGGCACAGCTTTTGCACTTTAAAGTTTACGTAATTATTATTACACTTAAATTTTTTATTGAGGAGGTTAAAAATGGACGAAAAGAAAACAAAATTACCAGAAATGACTTTTGGTAAATCAGTGCTCGTAGTGATAGTTCTCATAGCTATTATCTTTTCAGGCTATGTAGTATTCAATTTCGACACTAAAGTAATTTTCACTTTAACATCAGTTGCAGTAGGCATTATGCTAGTAACATATGGCTTTAAGGTAGACACCGTAGTTAAATGGTTCGCTGACGGGGGCAGAGGAGCAGTTGATGTAATCATCATCCTTATGTGCGTAGGTACGGTAATAGGCACATGGATGGCATCTGGTGTAGTTCCTGCTATTATGTATTACGGACTTAAACTGTTAACGCCAACATCATTCATGCTCGTTGGATTCTCTCTTTGCTGTATTGTATCCTTCTTCATCGGAAGTTCATACTCAACACTTGCAACTTTAGGAGTAGCATTCATAGGAATCGGAACCGGTATGGGAATGAATATTGACCTAGTAGCAGGTATGGTAGTATCTGGAGCACTTTTCGGAGACAAGATGTCGCCGTTCTCTGATACCACAAACCTTGCACCTGCAGTTTCCGGCACAACTGTTTGGGAACATATCGGATCAATGATTTACACAGTAACTCCTGCATTAATTATCTCGTTCGTTCTATATGGATTCTTAGGTTCCAAATATAGCACATCAGGAGCTGATTTGTCCCTGGCTAAGGAAATGATGACTGCTGTAGAGGCAAATTTTAACCCAACTCCAATATTGTTTATCGTACCGGTAATGGTTCTTGTATTAGCACTGTTAAAAATTCCTTCAGTACCTGCACTTCTCGCAAGCTCCGCTCTTGCAATAATAATTGGTATTATCACTCAGCCATTCTCGGCAGTAACAATCATCAATTCTTTGGGTGATGGATTCTCTATTGACACAGGGCTTGCTGAGCTCAACAGACTTGTAAATAGAGGTGGTATCGGAAGCATGATGGAAGTAGTTGCATGGACAATTCTTACTCTTGGTATGGGTCAGATGCTCAAGGATTCTGGCGTATTAAATGTATTCTTATCAAAGATGATCGGATTTATCAAGAAGAGGAGAGACTGCGTCCTTGCAACATTAATCTTTTCACTTTGCACTGCAATGCTTACAGCATCCCAATATCTGGCAATCATGCTTCCTGGTATGCTCATGAAAGACACATTTACTAAATTCAAACTCGACAAGAAAGTTCTTTCCAGAACGCTTGAAGATGGTGGTACAATGTTCTCATTCCTTATACCTTGGGATACAGCAGGTATTTATACTGCATCCGTTCTCGGTGTAGCGACATTATCATATGCACCTTACGCATTCTTGCTAATCTTAAGCCCGATTATCGCAGCTATTTATGCATGTGTAGGATTTGCACAGTTCCCTGCTAAGGAAGAGGAAACAATTGAAGAATAAAAAATTTACAACAATTGGAGGAGATAGCAATGATTCAAAAGACAGGAAAAATGAATTTGCCTGAAGGTAAGAAAATGGCGCTTACGCTTACGTTTGATTTCGATTCAGCGTCTGTATGGATGGAGTCCTTCGGAAAAAGTTCTCCTGTATATGTATCAAGAGGAGAATATGGGGCTGTTGTAGGTGTTCCGAGAATACTGGATTTACTTCACAAGTACAATCTCAAGACAACATTCTTTATCCCGGGACACACTGCAGATACTTATCCTGAAGTATGCAAGGAGATAGTTGCAAGGGGTCATGAAGTCGGACATCATGGATATGTTCATGAAGATCCGACAGATCTGACACTTGAGGTTGAAGATGCAATCTTACAAAGAGGTTTTGAGACACTTGATAAGATTGGAGTAAAACCAATAGGTTACAGATCACCCGGATTCGATTTCAGCCCTAATACCCTCATGCTTCTTGAGAAATATGGCATAAGGTATGATTCCAGCCTTATGGGAAATGATTTTTATCCGTATTGTCCTGCACCATGCCATGTTAATTTTGATAAGGGAAACATATTTTATGAACCAAGTTCCGTGGTTGAGATGCCATGCTCCTGGTTTTTGGATGACTGGCCGCATGCTGAATTTGTAATGACAAGAGCAGGTATGAAACCGCAGAGTGAGATTTACGAAATATGGAAAACAACATTTGATTACGGAATCAAAAATATGCCAAACTCTCTACTGAATGTTGCTATGCACCCGCAAGTAAGTGGAAGAGCACATATGATTACCATGCTTGAGGAATTCATTAATCACGCATTGGAAAATGACGCATGGATTGCTCCATTTGAAGAAATACTTGAAAGAGTGGAATTTTAGTTAAGATATGAGGGGGAGGCAAAACCGCTTCTCCCATAAGGGCATCAGGAGGAGAAATTGGATAAAATTTTTAAAAACGGAAAAGTATATTCTGTTGATGATAAAAATAGATTCTATACCGCATTAGGTATTGAAGATGAAAGAATTGTGTTTCTTGGGTTTGACGATGCTGCCGATTCAATCGATGCGGATGAAATTATCGATCTGAAAGGGAAAACTGTTCTTCCTGGTTTTATAGACTCGCATATTCATCTGCTGAACTATGCTTTTGTGAACAGCTACTACAATATGTCAGAGGACTCTTCGATTAGTGAAATCATCAAAAACGGGAAGAAAATAGGAATCGGTCTGGACGAGGCCGGAGACGACCACTGGATATATGGACGAGGCTGGAATGAACTGAATTTTACTAAAGGGGATAAGCGTGTTCTGACAAAACAAGATCTTGATAAAATCTCATTGACAAGACCAATTCTTTTTATTCGTGTTTGCGGGCATTTAGCAACGGTAAATTCCAAAGCTCTTGAAATTGTCAACGAACTTGAAGATGTAAAGGAATATGAAGGTCAGATAGATAATGAGACCGGCATTCTTTCTGAGGCTTCGGTAAAGCTCTGTTATAATGTTATGACTGAGCCATCACTTGAAGAGATTAAGGATCTTATTAAATACGTGCTTAAGGATCTTTCTAAGTGCGGAATTACGAGTACGCAAACCGATGATTTTCTGTCTCTTCCGGGAAGAAACGGGGAGAGAATAATGCAAGCGTACCGTGAATTGGATGAAGCCGGAGAACTAACTGTTAAGGTCAGAGAACAACCTTCTTTTGTAAGCTACGGTGATGTAAAAAAGTTCATTGATGATGGACACAGAACCGGTGATGGAACAGACTATTATAGCGTGGGTCCGATTAAGTTGTATATTGACGGTTCACTCGGTGCGAAGACAGCACTTATGAATGATCCGTACGAGGGTGATGACACCAATTACGGCATGATACGGCACACACTTGAAGAATTGCAGGACTGTCTGGATTATTCATATTCGCATGACATGCAGATTTTGGTTCATGCTATCGGAGATAAAGCATCCGATGTAGTTATGGACGCATATGAAAATGCAATTAAAAAATACGGACAAAAGCCACTTAGACTGGCAATTAACCACCTTCAGATTGTAAGCAAAGAACTGTTCGATAGGATGGATGAATACGGAATACTTGCGTATATACAGCCAGTATTTATTTCTTCCGATAAACCTGTAATAGAGAGGCTTGTCGGGAAAGAAAGAGCTGACAGGTCATATATGTGGAAGACTATGCTGAATAAAGGCTTGGTTTGCTGCGGTGGTTCGGATTCGCCGGTAGAAAGTTTTGATATTCTTCAAAACATTCAGTGTGCTGTAACAAGAGATGCTCTTGATGAAAAGACGGAAGGCTGGCATCCTGAAGAAAAGCTGACAGTTGAAGAAGCTGTGCGCTTGTTTACTATTTGGAATGCATATGGCGCTTTCGAAGAAAACAAAAAAGGGTCTCTTGAAATCGGAAAGGCAGCTGATCTGACAATTCTTGACAAAGATATATTTGAAGTTGATCCACATGACATAGCAAATATAAATGTAGTTGCTACCATTGTAGACGGCAAAACGGTATATAAAAATTAATTCTAAGGACAGCTTATTTGTTAGACTTCCCTTGCTTTTATGGAGAAGAAATGGAATATAGTATAGCGATAGGTGAGCGTAAAAAGACAATCAAAATTTCGAAAGGATGAGCAGTAAATGTATTGCATACTAATCCGGTATTTGTTTCGGTAAATGAAAAAGAGGAATCAGACAGAATATTCAAATTGTAAATGATACTCAAAAAGTGTACCACTTTGATGTTGAGTGACAGAAAAGATGATAAGATTGAGTAGTAAAGAAGCAAATATGTTGAAGAAGAGTTTCATCAGGCAGAGTACCACTATTTTTATATAACAGATAAAAAGTCATAAGGAAGTTTTTTCCTATGACTATTTATCTGCTTTTATTTTAAGGTTCATCTTTTAGATAACTTTTACCTAATGGGGTTATGAATGAACCACCCCTACCGGAAGAACTCCTAATCAGCCCTTTGGTGCTGAATTCATGGAGAATACGCTTTAGTACTCCTTCACCTATGACTAAACCGCACGATTCCAACCTCTTCATAATGCTTTTCCTGCCTATTCCTGAGGAAGCAGATGTATTAGAAGATATAATTCTCAAGATTTCTGTTTCAATATCTTTTTGTGAAGGGAAAGGAGCATGAATTTCCAAACTTGTAGTTGGTTTATATAGATTTGAAGAGACGACGTAATCTGGAAGTCGATTGAGCAACTTGTAATGTGAGGCTGCATTTTCCAACTCACGTACATTCCCGGGCCACGAGTAATTCAGTAGCGCAGCCTTATCGTGATCGGTGAGCCTCGAGTACTTCATTCCGAGAAAACTTTCAAATAAAGGAAGTATATCTTCACGTCGTTTCTTGAGAGGTTCAATATATATGGTAATAACATTAAGTCTGTAAAACAGGTCGCTTCTAAAAATACCATTTTTGACAAGCACCTCCAAGTTAGAATTGGTGGCTGCTATAATACGAACATCTACATCTATGACTTTTTCACTACCTATTCGCATGATTTGCTTTTCCTGAAGAGCACGCAGCAAACTTGACTGCAAGCCAGGCGATATATTACCTATTTCATCAAGGAAAAGCGTACCATGGTTTGCACGTTCAAAAAGACCTATTTTGCCATGCTTTTGGGCACCGGTAAAAGAACCAGCCTCGTATCCAAAAAGCTCACTTTCAAGAAGCGTTTCTGGAAGTGTAGCACAATTAATAGCCACAAACGCATTATTTCGCCTTTCTGAGTAGTTATGAATTCCTTGTGCAACGAGTTCCTTTCCTGTTCCGCTTTCACCCCGAACCAGAACGGTATAATCGGAAGAGGCAACCTTTTGTGCCATTTCGATACATTTTCTCATTGAAACTGACTTGTGAACAATATCGGAGAAATTATGCTTCGCATAGAACCCAGTACGTTTTAGTTGCTTTGAAAGATTGCTGGCTGTTTCACGTAGGTCAATTTCATTTTGAAGGACGAGAATGTATCCGATGTACTCATCGGAAAGATAATAATTGATTTTTTCGACAAGATACGTATCACCTCGGTAGGTGAGGATTTCATCCTTGTATTCGTTTTCGGTAATCATGTGCTGTGAAAAGTATAGCTCTGGAAGAAAACTGTCCCCAGTCTTTAAACCAAATATATCATATGCGGTTTCGTTTACATAGTGAAGATGCTGGTTTATGTCTACAAGGAGGATTGCCCTGGTGGACTCTTCGATTACTGAGGTTATCATTTGTTCTTTTAGAAGATTACTGAAATAGCTGTTAGCAAAGTTGATACCGGTGTCCATATCCTCATTGGCTTTTTTTACAAGGTTGCATTGAATAGACGATTGTTCAAGCCCCAGAAGAAAAATCAGCTTTTGCATTGTTTCAAAACTTACTTCCCTGTTCTGTATATTGCATACCTTTTTGATATGAGATGGAATCATATGCTCAGAATATTTTGTAACGATGGCAGTGTCAATATGGTCGTATGCACCTTTTTCTGATAGATTCTTTTCAAAGGGTATGAAATGAAGGTGACCGATTCCAAGCTCATAGAACATGTAAATAGTCTGTATGATGCTTGCGGGAGAATCGTTGACGACAAGAACATCAGTGCCTCTCGGGATGTCAAAGACTGACATGATGTATTCTTTTCTTATGCTCCTTGTTATTACGATGACTTTTGAAAAGTCATCAACATAGTCAACAAGAGGACCTAACATTTCCACGTAGCAAACCAGATAAGCGTCTGCAGTTACTTTATCACTTTTACAGAGTGCATCTAGATAATAATTTGTAATATGAATATTGTCTCCGAGTATTCTATAAAAATTATCTGCTATGTATTCAATTGCAGGCTGGTTATATCTGTCTCTATAGAAGATAGCAATTTCTTTCATAAAAGCCTCCCATCTGTGCATGCTTTTTTCCTGTATATTTTATCAAAATAATAATATATTCATTGAGAGATTGTTAATTTGAATTATTTTCGATGTAAAAAGTGTTAATTGTAAATATCAAGATTTAGGGTTCCATTAAATAGCTTTTTTCTTTTTTATATAACTTTCAAATTTTGTTGATAACTTTTATAGGTAAAACTGTTGAAGAAAAATCAGATATCAGTTGTTTTTTTAGTTAAAATTATATAGTTCTCTTTTTCGATGTTAGAAATATTACTTTCTCTATCTTTGCCGTATTCAATCATATTTTCGCTGAATTTCAAGGTGATTTCCTTTTGTGATAAATTAACTGCCACTATCAGCTTTTCATTATAATCAAATCTTTCGAACACGAAAACTTCTTTATCATGAACTGAACATTTATATTTTCCTGAAGCCAAAACCTTATTTTTTCTTCGAAACTTAGTTATAAGCATATAGTAATCAAAGATTTCTTTATTTTCATTTCCCCAGGGGTAGCATCTTCTGTTGAAAGGATCCTTCCATCCTTGCAAACCTGCCTCATCGCCATAATAAATGCAGGGAATACCAGGAAGGGTCATTTGGAGCAGAACTGCAATTTTCAAAAGCTTTATTCCTTGTTTTAATTCTTTCTCAGAAAGTTTGCTTTTCGACATTTCTTCTTTGCTGTAAGGAATTATACTGTTTCCTAATACAGTAAGAATTCTTTCAGTATCGTGAGTTCCTATAATATTCATAAGACAGTCCACTGTTTCAGGAGGATATGTTTCCATAATTCTATTCATTGTTTCATAAAGAAGATTACAGTCTTTATTTTTTACGAATTCTATTATTCCGTGTCTTAATGGGTAATTGGTTACAGAATCAAGCTGCTTTCCCAATAAATATTTTCTCAGCTTTCCGTAAGAGTATTTATTTGATGCAAATTCCCAAATTTCGCCTATTATTAAAGCATCTTTGCTTTCTTTTTTTACGGAAATGCGAAGGGCATCAATAAATTCATCAGGCAGCTCGTCGGCAACATCCAAACGCCACCCCATAACTCCTGTTTTTTGCCAGTGATCTATTACTCCGTTTTGTCCGGTTACAAAGTTTACATAAGATTCATCGCGTTCATTTATCTCAGGCAGTGTTTTTATACCCCACCAGCTTACATAATCATCGTTCCATTTATTGAAGGTATACCAATTATAATAAGGGGAATCCTTGCTTTCATAGGCACCCGTGGAGTTATATCTGCCGTATTTGTTAAAGTAAATGCTGTCATCGCCTGTATGGCTGAAAACACCGTCAAGAATCACATATATACCATTTTTATCGGCTTCGTTTATAAGCTCTTTTAAAGAATTTTCATTTCCGAACATCGGATCAATTTTATGATAATCTCCTGTATCATATTTATGATTTGAATGTGCCTCAAAAATTGGAGATAAATAGATTATGCTTATCCCAAGGCTTGCAATGTAAGGCAATTTTTCTTTTATACCCTCTAAATTTCCGCCGAAAAAGTCGTTATTCAGTATTTCACCTTTTTCATCGGGAAGGTAGTGGGGAGTTTCTCCCCATCTTCGTATAATTGTGTCTTTTTTTTCGATTGTTTTTGTTCTGTAAAATCTATCAACAAAAACATGATATATAATTCCTCCCTTTGCCCAATCAGGAGTTGAATAGCCTGCATCATATATCAGCAGCTCATAATCATTGGATTTTTCATCATTAAAAATAAAGGAATAATAGTAATTGCCATATTCCTTTATAGATAATTCAACCTGGTATAAATCAAAGCTTTTTTCAGCGGATATCCACTGCATTTTTATTTTATCGTAAAAAACATTGTCATAATCATGTCTTTTTTCAATCAGCAATTCCGGGGCATTAATGTTACGCTTAACAAATATTTTAAATGTAATTATTTCATTTGATTTAATTCCTCCCTGAGGATGCCTGAAGAACTGGGACTGAGAATCGAATATAAACATAGTACCTCCATAATTTGGGGACATTCCTTCAAAAGCTATCCCACAGAGAGTCACCTGATTTTGAAGGTGTGTCCCCATTCATCTTAGCCCCCATATATTGTCTGCATACTCCCGTATGGTTCTGTCGGAAGAAAATTTTCCTGCTGATGCTATATTTATTAGCGACATTTTATTCCATTTTATTTTGTCATTGTAATAAAGCTGTGAAGCTTTATGATGAACATCCATATAGTTGTCAAAATCAGCAAAGCACATATAAGGATCTCCCACAACAGGTCCGCCGATTAAATATTTTGAAATTGATTCGAAGGATTTTCCGCTTATTCCTCTGTTTAAAAAATCTATTATTTTTCTTATTTTTGGATTTTTTTGATAATAAAGTGTTGATGAATAACCATGACTCCATAATTCTTCAACTTCATAGTCTCTCATGCCGAACAAGAAGAAATTATCTTCTCCAACTTCACTGATTATTTCAACATTGGCGCCGTCATAGGTACCGATGGTTATGGCACCGTTAAGCATGAATTTCATATTTCCCGTTCCGCTTGCTTCCTTTCCAGCTAAGGATATTTGCTCGCTTAATTCACCGGCAGGTATTATAATTTCAGCTAAACTTACAGAATAATTTTCCAAAAACACAACGTTGATATATTTTTTGATAAAAGTATTTTTATTTATGTATTCGCTTAATGCAAAAATGAGCTGTATTATTTCTTTTGCCCTGTGATAGCCGGGGGCGGCTTTTGCGGCAAATATAAATGTTTCCGGAACAATGTCAACTGTATTTCCCTCATTTATGTCAATGATGATACTTATAATTCTGAGTATATTTAAAAGCTGCCTTTTGTATTCATGCAGCCTTTTCGCCTGTATGTCAAATATTGAATTAATATTCAAATCAATATGATTATTTTTTCTGACATATTCGGCAAGAATCATTTTATTCTGATATTTAATTTCACCCAGCCTATTCAGAACACTGTCATCATCCTTGTAGAATTTGAGCGTATTAAGCTTTTCGGGATTTGTAACGTAATCTAAACCCACAAGGTCCTCAATTAATTCTTTCAGCAAAGGGTTTGCCTGATTAAGCCATCGCCTGTGGGTTATGCCGTTTGTAACATTTAGAAACTTATCGGGACTATAATCATAAAAGTTTTTAAATACAGTTCTTTTTAAAATTTCAGAATGAAGATGTGCAACTCCGTTTACCTTATGACTGCCGATTATGCACAAATTAGCCATATTTACTCTGCCGAAGCCGAATATGGACATATTCAAAGCTTTGTTGTAATCATTGTATTTTGATGCAGCTTCACGGAGAAATCTTTTATTGATTTCTTGTATTATCATATAAATTCTTGGCAGCTTGGATTTAACTATATTTTCATCGAATGTTTCCAATGCTTCAGTCATTACCGTGTGATTTGTGTAGGAAACCGTATTAACCACCAAATTCCACGCCTTTTCCCATGAAAGCCTGTACTCGTCCATAAAAATACGCATTAATTCAGGAATTATAAGTGCAGGATGGGTGTCATTAATATGAATTGCATTTTTTTCGCTGAAATTATCCAATGATTTATATTTTTTAATATGGTTATTCACTATGTTTTGTGCTGATGCCGAAACCAAGAAATATTGCTGTTTAAGTCTTAATATTTTACCTTCATTATGATTATCAGCCGGATATAAAACCTTTGATATTGCTTCTGCCATTGAATCCTCTGACAAAGCCCTTATATAGTCGCCTTGCGAGAATAAATTCATATCAAAGCTGTTGAGGCTTCTTGATTCCCAAAGCCTCAGCAAGCTTACTCCATCGCTTTTATATCCCGAAATCATCAAGTCATAAGGTATTGCTTCAACCTCCGTAGGGAAGTCATGGTAAATTTTCAGTCCTTCGGGGGACCATTCTTCTCTTATACTTCCGTCAAATTTAACGATTACTCTTTCTTCGGTCTTTGGTATAAGCCATACGTCTGAGGCTGAAAGCCAATCATCCGGAAGTTCTGTCTGCCACCCGTCAATTATTTTTTGCTTGAAAAGACCGAATTCATATTTTATGGAAAAGCCCACGGCAGGGTAATTTTGAGTTGCAAGGGAATCCATAAAGCACGCCGCAAGTCTACCGAGTCCGCCGTTGCCTAAACCGGGGTCCTTTTCGATTAAACACAATTCTTCTAATGTAACATTGTATTTTTTCAGTGCTTCTTTAGTTTCGTTTTCTATATTTAAATTATAAAGGTTATTTCTAAGAGACTTGCCTATGAGAAATTCCATACACATATAATAAACTTGCTTGTTATTATTTTGCTTGTTTATGAATTCATTTCTTTTATGCAGAAGCAAATCTCTTATTACAATTGACAAAGCTCTGTACACTTGATTTGAATCGGCATTTTCCGGTCCGCTGTTCCAGTAGCGAAAAAGTTCGTTATCAATTAACCGATTAATATGTTTTGCATCAATTTTTGTCATTATCATACTCCTAAGTTTAGTAAGCTTAGATACATATCAAGATATTTTTCGGCAGATTTTTGCCAGCTGAAATCAATCTCCATTACCGATTTAACCAGCATCTTCCAATCTTCCTTATTATCATAAACTTTTAAAGCTCTTTTTACCGCATCATAAAGAGCATGGGAAGTCTGCTCCTTAAACGTAAATCCGTTTCCTTCACCAAGACTTGCATCCTTGATTGAATCCTTAAGCCCTCCCGTTTCCCGTACAATGGGCACCGTGCCGTATCTTGAAGAAATCATTTGAGCAATACCGCAAGGCTCGCTTATTGAAGGCATTAGGAACAAATCTGCGCCTGCATATATTTTTCTTGCCAAGTCGGAATTAAAATCGATTCTTGCGGATACTTTTTCATTATAGCTGTCCTGCATAGATTTAAAAAACAATTCGTATCCCCTGTCACCTTTTCCGAGTATAATAAATTGCACTCTTTCTTTTAGCATTTCCTCCATGGCATCTATGATTAAGTCAAGTCCCTTATGCTTAACTAACCTTGAAATAATTCCGATTACAGGTATATCCTTATTTTGGGGAAGTCCCGAAAGAGACTGTAAGTTTAGTTTGTTAATACTTTTATTTTCAATATTATTTATATTATAATTTTCAAATAATGCGTCATCTGTTTCCGGATTATAGGCATCAGTATCTATTCCGTTAAGTATGCCCCTTATTTTTGATGAATTTTTTTGTATTATTTCCGCAAGACCGTGAGCATAATAATCATCAAAAATTTCCTTTGAATAGCTTTCGCTTACGGTGCTTATAATGTGGGAGGTTTCCATAGCTCCCTTCAATAGATTTATTGCTCCCTTATATTCGATTATACCTTTTTCTTTTCCGTGAATATCGAAAATATCTTCGGCAATTCCCAAATCAAAATTCCCCTGATATTCAATGTTGTGAATTGTTATAATGGACTTAATATTCTTGTATCCCTCATAACTTTGATACTTTGTGGTTAAGTAAATTGGAACCAATGATGTCTGCCAGTCATTTGCATGAATTATGTCAGGCATAAATTCAATCATTGGCAGTATATACAAGGCGGCTTTAGAGAAAAATGCAAATCTTTCGCCGTCATCAAAATGTCCGTAGCATTCACTTCTTTTAAAATAATATTCATTGTCTATGAAATAATATGTAACATTATTTAATTCCCTTTTAAATACACCGCAATACTGCTGTCTCCAAGCAAGAGGAACAGATGTTTTTCCAAGGAACTCAAATTCACTTCTGTCCCAAACACCCTGGTACAAGGGAAGAACTACCCTTATATCGATTTTATCATCATATTTTTCAGACAATGATTTGGGCAGTGACCCTGCAACTTCTCCAAGTCCGCCGGTTGCAATGAACGGAGCAGCTTCGGATGCAATGTATAACACTTTTATTTTTTTCATATAATTCACTCCTATACTACTGAGTTTTTCTTAATAAAGAACGGACAGTTTGAATATCCCAATAAAACCCTGTCTTTATTCACATAGGCATAGGTATCGGTTATTATTGAATTTAGCTGGGCATTGTCTCCTATTACCCCGTGCTGCATTATGATTGAATTCTTAACAACCGCATTTTTGCCTATTTTCACACCTCTGAAAAGTATTGAATTTTCTACGGTTCCCTCAATTAAACAGCCGCTGGCAACCAATGAATTTTTAACAACTGCATCACAGCAATACTTTGTTGGGGCTGAATCTTTTGTCTTTGTGTATATGGGTCCTGTTTTCGAATAGAAAATATTTTGCAGTGTATCAATGTTTAACAACTTCATGCTGTTTTCGTAATAGCTTTGCAGCGAATCAATATGGGCGAAAAAACCATTGTATTCATAACCGTAAATTCTAAATGAATGAACCCTGGCAGCTAAAACATCGTAGCTAAAGTCCTTGTGGTTTCTTGCAATGGCATCATAAATAAGTGCTTCTAAAAAATCCTTGTTCATAACAAATGAATTTAGTCCTACATTATAATGACCTGTGGTAATAGGATAGACCAAGATATCATCAGCTCTTCCTTCTTCATCAAATTCGTACAATATTTTGTGAATTGAGTCAGACTTATCTATGCTTGTCTTTGTGTATACAGCCGTAATATCCGAATTTTTTTCCTCATGATACTTTATTATTTCTTGATAATTAATGTCATAAATCATGTCGCTGTCTGATAAAATAACATACTTTTCCTTTGAAGACGAAATATAATCCAAAACTCTTTTTAAAGCATCCAGTCTGCCCTGATAAAGTCCGTGATTTTCACCGACGGCATAAGGCGGAAATACGAGTATTCCTCCTTTTTTTCTGGATAGGTCCCAATCCTTTCCTGAACCGACATGTTCCATTAATGAACGGTAGTTGCTCTTTGTTATTATACATACCTTATTGATACCTGAATTGACCATGTTTGAAAGGGGAAAATCTATAAGTCTGTATCTGCCCCCAAAGGGTATTGCGGCAACTGAACGATGAGTTGCCAATTCTGTCATGCTCCAATCCTGAATATCCGAAAAAATAATTCCTAAAGCTTTCATACTACCCCTCCTGCATGTTATTTATAACACTTTCCCGTGGTATTACCGTGATTTCCGAATTTTCTCCAATTGGTTTTCCTATTTTTAGATTTGCTCCGATTTTTACCATTTCATCAATTATAGAGTAGTTAATTACACAATTTTTACCTATTTCAACATCAGCCATTATTACCGAATCTTTCACTGTCGCATTTTCTCCGACAGTTACTCCTGAAAATATTATTGAATTTTCTACAACACCTAAAATTACAGCTCCTTCAGAAACAATTGAATTTTTAACAACTGCATCCTTGCTCACATAGTGAGGGGGTTTTTCTGCATGCCTTGAATAAATTATCCAATTTTCCGATAATTCAAAGCCGTTTTCACCTAAAAGATCCATATTTGCCTGCCACAATGAATCAATGGTACCTACATCCTTCCAATATCCGTTGAATTTATATGCATACATTTTTTCATTGGATTTAAGCATTAAAGGAATAACATCCTTACCGAAGTCATTTGTAGATTTTGTATTTAAGTCATCTATTTCAAGATACTCCTTGAGCTTGTTCCATTTAAATACATATATACCCATGGAGGCTTGCGTGCTTTTAGGTCTTTTTGGCTTTTCCTCAAAATCAGTTATTCTTCCGTCTTCATCAGAACTTAAAATTCCAAAACGTGAAGCTTCCTTTAAAGGAACGTCGATTACAGATATTGTGCAATCAGCATCCTTCTCCTTATGATAGTTTATCATTAAGGAATAATCCATTTTATAAATATGGTCTCCGGATAAAATAAGAACATACTCAGGATTGTACTGGACGATAAAATTTATATTCTGGTAAATTGAATTTGCCGTCCCCAAGTACCATTCAGAATCACCTACTCTTTGATATGGGGGCAGTATTTGAATTCCGCCTTGCATTCTGTCCAAGTCCCAGGACTTTCCGTCGCCTATATATGAATTTAATGTTAATGGTTGATATTGTGTTAAAACACCTATTGTATCCAAACCCGAGTTGGCACAATTAGACAGGGCAAAGTCGATTATTCTGTATTTGCCCCCAAACGGTACAGAAGGTTTTGCTATTTTTGTTGTAAGAGCACCCAGCCGGCTGCCCTGTCCTCCTGCAAGGAGCATGACAACACATTCTTTTTTAGCTAATTTCATAAATTTTACCTCCCCTTTTATTTACTTTATATGTTGTTTCTTTTTTAAGAAAAATTATTGAAAGCGGCGGAAGTGTTAATGTTATGCTAAAATCATATCCGTGGATAGAATTTGATGATGATATTATTTTATCCTTGTTGCCTGTGCCTGTACCTCCATATTCCTCATTGTTTGAGTTGAATACTTCGGTGTAAATCCCTTTATCAGCACCAATCAAGTAGTTATGTCTTTCCGTGGGAGAAAAATTAACAACTGCAATTAATTCATCACCACATTTGCTTATTCGCTTAAAGGCTATTATATTCTGTTCAAAATCATCATTGGAAATCCATTTAAACCCGTTCCATGAATAATCAACTTCCCAAAGCTGCGGATAAATCAGGTAAAATTCATTCAAATCCTTAATATAGGTGTTTAATTTTCCATGATATTCATAATCCGTCATAAACCATTCTATTTCCTTATTAAAATCCCATTCCGTGAATTGTCCTATTTCATATCCCATAAAATTTAGCTTTTTTCCCGGATGAGCCATCATATAGCCTAAAAGAACTCTCACATTTGCAAATTTTTCCTCATAAGGTCCCGGCATCTTATTTATTATAGATTTCTTGCCATGTACAACCTCGTCATGAGACAAAGGAAGTATAAAATTCTCACTGAAAGCATAATGGAG
Source organism: Sedimentibacter sp. (assembly GCA_036720515.1). GTDB lineage: Bacteria > Bacillota > Clostridia > Tissierellales > Sedimentibacteraceae > Sedimentibacter. The sequence continues at coordinate 6,287 of DAIMMU010000008.1, read as the reverse complement.
CGAAAAGGTTATGTTTTTGTGTTTATATTTTCTGAAGAAAGGATCAGTTTCCATATATTCAATCATATCATTCATCCAGCCCATATTCCATTTAAAGTTAAAGCCCAATCCTCCCAAATAGACAGGCTTGGTAACCATAGGCCATGCCGTGGATTCTTCCGCTATCATCATAGTATTATGATAGTTTTTAAATACGGCTTCATTAAGTTTTTTTAAAAAAGAAATTGCTTCTAAATTTTCATTTCCTCCATATATATTTGGAGTCCATTCACCGTCTTTTTTATCATAATCCAAATACAACATAGAGCTTACCGCATCAACCCTTAAGCCGTCGGCATGATAAATATCCAGCCAAAATACTGCATTTGATATTAAGAATGATTGAACTCCCGTACTACCAAAATCAAACTTATGTGTTCCCCAGCTTTTCATTTCTCTTTTTTGATAATCCTTATATTCGTAAAGATATTCTCCGTCAAATTTATATAATCCATGTTCATCTTTTGGAAAATGAGCAGGGACCCAATCAAGGATAACACCGATACCGTTTTGATGACATTGGTCAATCAGATATTTTAAGTCATCAGGCTCGCCGAAGCGTTTAGTAGGTGCATAATAGCCTGAAACCTGATACCCCCAGGAACCGTCAAAAGGATATTCCATTATGGGCATCAGTTCTATATGTGTATAAAAATGTTCCTTAGCATGAGCTATCAACATTGGCGCTATTTCTCTATATGTGTAAAAATCCCCGTTTTCTTTGCGCTTCCACGAGGATAGATTTATTTCATAAATATTAATCGGAATCTCATACAAGTTAATTGTTTTTTTATAGTTTTGCCAATTTGCATCATGCCATATGTATTTGCTTATATTGTAAACGATTGAAGCGGTTTCAATTTTTGTCTGCGAAGAAAATGCATATGGGTCTGCTTTATAAATATCAGTATTATCAGCAGAAGTGATAATATATTTATATAATTCGCCTTCCCCTATACAAGGAACAAACAACTCCCATATTTCGCTTTCGGGAAGTTTATGCATTTCAAAATCCGCACTTTTTTGCCAATTGCAAAAATTGCCCGTTACATGTATTCTTTTTGCATTGGGAGCCCAGACCCTGAATACAGTGCCTGTGTTATCTATAATATGCGAGCCTAAAAAATTATATGAATAATAGTTTGTACCTTGATGGAATAAATAAACAGGTAATTGGTCATTAGTTTTCATAAGATTTACCCCGTCTTGGAATCTGTTATAAGAAACCATAAATTGTAAATATCATATTTGAATTATATAATAAAAGTGGAAACTTATAAAGATATATTTGTTGTCATTACTATTTTTATACCTCATTTTAGACAAGTTTAAACAAAATATAAAAAAAGACACCCTAATAAAGAAATTTAGGGGGCTCCAATGAGACGGGTCATGTTGTTAATAAATGGCAATTACTACCATTTCACCTCAACATCACATTTTGATTTATTTTTTTCATGATCCAAAGTTAGTTAATAATAATATTTTCAACCTCAATTCCAAATATTGAGTAAGTCAACACAAATGCCGATGGATTAACTATTTTTCTATCGGTAAATTTAAAGAATCCGCCAAGATTATAGCTTGTAAACGGAAGGATTATCTTCCCTTCTAATTCATCGTATTTGGAAAAATCCTCTTGTTTTATTTCCGAAAATCCCCATGTGGTTACTAATGTGGTATGATACTTCATGCCTCTTTCCCCTATGGGTGTAATTTTCCTTATTCTTATAGGAAATATAGTTTTATTGTATATATAACCGCCAAATCCCATTGTTTTATTTACATATTCATTAAAGTCTGCTTTCTCTGCCACAGTTACGTTGATACTAAAGTATATATTTTCCGAACAATATTTTTCAATTATTAGCATTGCTAATATAGTAGTTATTACAATAAATACTATGGTTTTTTTAGTAATTTCACTTCTATTCATTACTATTTCTCCACCCTGTCATAATATTACAGAAGATTTTGGTACCTCCTCATATGCCATACTTTATCAATTTATCATTTTGCTGTCCCTTTGTACCTAATTTATTTATTATTTATTTCTGAAAAAATGTTAAATGAATACATTACAACTAACGTTCCAATCAAAAAACATATTGTTCGTAAAATATAATCGGTTATATCCAAACCTGCAAAGAAACCATCAGTAAGCATAAATATGCCTGAACTGCCGGTAATCAATTTTGGAATAAAAAAACAAAAAATACCTGCGACAAATCGCGAAATAAATATTGTAACTTTCTCTTTCTTATTCATAATACCCTCCGATTTTATTTATTATGATTTATCAAAATATATATACCGTAATCTAAAGTATTTAGTTATCTACTATATAAACCCTTTAACTGTCAAATCGTTACAGTTTTTTCAAAGATATTTTATTAATAATTTGTATGACGTATTAGTTACTGTGACAATTATATATTTCTTTATTTCATAATCCTTTGAATTGATTATTTTACTATAGTTTTTTGCAATATTTATAAACGCTTCTTCCACTGCATCTTCTGCTTCATGCCAGTCATTTAATTTAGAAAATGAGATTTTTATCATTTCTTCCCTATATTTAATATATAACTCTATAATAAAATCCTTTGAATGCCTATCATATACAAAGTCTTTTTTACCTCTATCCATATTCTCATCCCCCTACATAGCCTAAATTAATTATACACTAAAATGCAATTTTTAAAACTACAATATCAAGTGGTTGCAGGCATAGAATTTTAAGTAGATGGATAATATTTAAGAAATATAAAATATATAGAAAATTATTTTTTTAAAATACTCTCGTTTATATATAAACCATTTAACTATACAGTTCGTTACACTTTTTTGTAAATAACTTATTAACTTCTCTTAATAATCTTACAGGTAAGTAACTGAAGATAATTGTACATCAAGGTATTCCCATTTTTGGAAACCTAACAAGCATACCTAAAGGGACGGGTTATCCAAGCGCTACGTCCAATATCATCATTATGACAAATCCAAAGGCTGCTCCGATAGTGCCGATGTTGCTGTGTTCTCCGCTTTGCGCTTCAGGTATAAGTTCCTCAATTACAACGTAAATCATAGCTCCGGCTGCAAATGAAAGCAAGTATGGGAGAGCCGGTTGAATAACATTTGTCAAAAGTATGGTTACAACCGCAGCAATAGGCTCTACAATTCCTGACAAAGTTCCATAAGCAAAAGACTTTTTCTTAGAAAATCCTTCACTGCTTAATGGCATTGAAATAATCGCTCCTTCAGGGAAGTTCTGAATGGCAATGCCTATGGAAAGTGAAAAGGCTCCCGCCATGGATATTAATGAATTCTCTGCTAAAACTCCGGCAAATACCACCCCTACTGCCATTCCTTCCGGAATATTATGCAGAGTAACTGCTAAAACAAGCATAGTTGTTTTTCTCAACTTTGCACTTTTTGACGTAATTCCTTCAGGCATGTCATCGTTCAGGTGCAAATGGGGAATTACATTATCAAGAAGCAGTAAAAATAATATTCCCAGCATAAATCCCGCTGCTGCCGGTACCCATGCAATAGTTCCCTGTTCCGTAGCCATGTCAATTGACGGAATCAACAGCGACCAGACAGAAGCTGCAATCATAACTCCTGATGCAAATCCAAGCAAGGATTTTTCTGTCTTAGCACCCATTCCCTTTTTCATAAAAAAAACCATGCCAGCACCTAATGCGGTGCCAACAAATGGTATTATAACTCCAATAAAAGTATTTAAGTACATGTGATCCTCCTTATGTATGTCTTTAGATTATAACAATATGTTATGCTTACATTATACAAACATAAATACTCTTTCGCAAACATAAATACTCTTTCGCAAACATAAATACTCTTTCACAAATAGAAATGAGCCGATGGGGGCGGTTCTTGGCTGATACTTTTGAATAAAGGAGTATAGACGTCTGACAATGAAAGAGGGACATACCTTTAATGTAAGTAGGTCTTCGAAGCAAGCATTAAAGAAATGTCCCCTATATGTTATTTAAAATCTATTTCTCCCACTCCCGTAGTAAGAGTTATGTTGCTATGCTGGTCATTTTTCGTTTCGATTTTTTCATCCTTCATAAATTCTTTAATAACTGCACGGTATCCGGCATCGTCATTTAGTGACATATTAATATTCCCTACTCCTGTTTCAGCGGTAATGCTATCAGCATCTGATATGCTGCTCAAGGAAATATCTATTTCTCCGGTATTTGTCTTAAATTCTGAATTATCAACCGCTATGCAGTCTTTTATATTAATTTCTCCCACATCAACTTTTACACTATATGAACCTTCCGATTTATCAATCATAACCTCACCTACATTGTTGTTTAATTGTATGTTTCCGGAAACACCGCTTAGATGAACGTCGCCTACATTTGATGAAACCTTAACATCCTTGATATTGGAAGGAATGTATATAATTAAATCAATTGTAAGATTTACACCGCTCAATGGATTATCAAATGAAGTGTCTGCAACTATTGAGTTGTTGTCTGTGTTAATGGTGTAGGTATAATTTTCAATTATTTCTTCAGCCTTTTCCTTAGAGCCTGCTTTTGAAGAGATATTTATGTTTATTATTGTATTATCTGCCTCGCGTGATTCGATACTAATATTTCCAATGGAACTGATTATGCTAAGGGTATTTTTGCCGGCGGATTCAATTGTGTGGGACTCTTGCTTCTCAGCCTTTTCCTGTCCTACTGTATTAACCAATGTATCGGTAATTTTATCGGATACGTCTTTTACCTTGTTTTCATCAACTTTAAAAAATGAAGTGCAGCCTGTAGCTGAAATTAAGATTATCAGCAATAAACAAATAATTCTTTTCACTTTTCCTCTCCTCCTGAGATTTATAAATTAATTTTCTTTTCTAAAAGATATCCGGAAAAACCTGTAAGTGCAATTGCTTGAATTATTAACACCGCAATCAGGGGCAATAGACCCATTGCTAATTCGCCCGTGGAGATTCCTCCTGCCGCTCTGGTTCCTATGGAATCATAATAAGGGCTGATAAGATCAAAGAATTTGTCTGATACATATGAAAGTGCCCAATTAATCAATAAAAATATTATGAAGCTTAACAGTCCTCCGAATTTGATTTCAGAAAATATACTTTTTCTTATGGTCATTGCAGTGTATACGGTAGTGATAAAAGCTATTAAAAATGCAAGAGCTGTCAGTAAAATCACAAATACATGACCTAAGCTGAAGCCAAGATTACCGGACATAAATCTGTCAACGACTCTTATTACCTGACTGTAATCAATTTCTGCACCTGTTGAAATAATAATGTATATACCGTTAATTAAAATAAATATAAAATATATCAATATAATTGCAAATCCTTCCAGCACAGCAGTCAAAAGCTTTGATGATATGATTTTATATCCGCTGTTAGGAGTCATAAACAACATATATCCGGTTTTTTTATTTAAGTCTTCACTGTACATTTTTATTATGTCTACCAGATAAAGAATAAATAACGCAGGAGGAAACAGTACAAGGAACATTGAACTGCCGGTAACACCTCTTGTTATTAAAAACATATTTATAGCTACTGCTGTAATTAATGTCATAGCAATAAGCTTAGACTTTCTTATGAATTCAAGCTTTATTAATTTAAGCATTTCTGAATACCTCCTTATACAATCCCTCTACAGATAATTGCCGGCTTTGCCTTAGTTCTTCGGCATTACCGAAAATCTCTACCATGCCGTCCTTTAAAAATATAACGGTATCAAGTATTTTTTCGATTTCACTGACTAAGTGCGTGGAAATTATTATTACTTTGTTTTCATTATAAGATTTTGTAATTATGTCCATTATTGTATCTCTTGACAATACATCAACACCATTTAAAGGTTCATCAAGCATATATATGTCTGTATCTCTTGATAATGCAATGACTGCCTTCAGTTTTCCGATTTGTCCTGATGACAAATTAGAAATCTTATGATTTAAGTCGATTTTAATTTCATTAATAAGATTTAAAGCATAATCAAGTCTGAAGTCTTCATACATGCTATTATAAAACTTTGCTATATCTATAACTCTGAAAGAATCGTACATAAAGTTTTCTGTGGGCATATATGAAACATAGGCTTTGGTTTTATATGAAAGCTCTTCATCATTTATCAATACACTGCCGCTTGTCTGTTTGTGCAGTCCTGCCACAACCTTCATGAGAGTAGTTTTGCCGCTTCCGTTAGGCCCTAATAAGCCGT
>DAIMMU010000007.1:0-31722 GCA_036720515.1 Sedimentibacter sp. | reverse complement strand
ATTCCCAATTTATGCGACGTAAGGAGCAAATAAATTGGTGAATGAGACTGCGAGACCCTGCGAGGGACCGCGAACAAGAATAGTAGATTAGGAGAGAAAAATGAAAAGAAGAGTTGTAATAACAGGAATGGGAGTAGTAAGTCCCATTGGTTCGGGAGATTTATTTTGGGAAAATGTAAAAAAGGGAGTCTGTGGAATAGATTTTATAGAATCGTTTGACACAACAGATTTCAGTGTAAAAATAGCGGCCGAAATAAAGGATTTTGATCCTACGGAATACATGGACAAAAAAGAATCCAAAAGAATGGACAGATACAGCCAGTTTGCTCTTGCGGCAGCAGACATTGCAGTTAAGGATTCAGGCTTAAATACTGAAAAGGTAGATTCTGACAGGTTCGGATGTATTGTTGGAAGCGCTGTGGGGGGAATCCACACTATTGAAGAGGAACATGCGAAGCTTTTGGCAAAGGGTCCCGGTAAGGTTTCTACATTCTTTATACCGATGATGCTTTCCAATATGGCATCAGGATTGATTGCCGTAAAATATCATGCCAAGGCTGTCAATATAAGTACCGTAACAGCTTGTGCAACCGGCGCCAATGCGATAGGCGAATCCTACAAGAGAATTCAGGATGGTATTTGCGATGTTATGATTGCGGGAGGTGCGGAAGCAGCAATAACACCGTGCTCTATTGCCGGGTTTACGGCACTTACTACATTATCAGCAACTACCGACATAAACAGAGCATCGATACCCTTTGACAAGGACAGACATGGATTTGTAATGGGAGAAGGTGCAGGGGTAATGGTTCTTGAGGATTATGAGCATGCAGTAAAAAGAGGTGCAAAAATATATGCTGAAATTGCAGGATATGGAGCAACCTGTGATGCTTATCATATGACAAGTCCCGATCCGAGTTCGGAAGGTGCGTCCAAATCAATGTTAAATGCTATCAATGACGCGGGAATTGAGCCAAAGGATGTAACATATATCAATGCACACGGCACAAGTACATTGTATAATGACAAGTTTGAAACTCAGGCAATTAAGAATATATTCAGGGAAGAATCAAAAAATATTTTTGTAAGCTCAACAAAATCCATGACGGGGCATCTGCTTGGAGCCGCAGGAGCCGTTGAAGCGATAATTTGCGCTAAAGCGATAGAGGATTCATTTATTCCTGCCACTATTAATCATGTGGAAACAGATCCGGAATTAGATTTGAACTTTGTGCCCAATGTAGGAATTTCAAAAGCATTTGACTATGCTTTATCAAATGCTTTCGGATTTGGAGGGCATAATTCTTCATTGGTTTTAAAAAAATTCAAAGGTTAAAATTATGATTTACAATATAAATGATATACAAAATATAATTCCCCACAGGTATCCAATGCTGTTAATCGATAAAATAATTGAGCTTCAGGCAGGGCAAAAGGCTGTAGGTATAAAAAACTTAACAATGAATGAACAGTTTTTCCAGGGACACTTTCCGGGAAATCCTGTAATGCCGGGTGTCTTGATTATTGAAGCTTTAGCCCAGACAGGAGCTGTTGCCATATTGTCGCTGGAAAAGTTTAAAAATAAAACAGTATATTTTGGGGGAATACAAAGTGCGAAATTTAAAAGAAAAGTAGTTCCGGGAGACACATTGAAGCTAATTACTGAAATAACAAAAATGAAATCAACCTTTGGAATTGGTTCTGCAATTGCTTATGTTGATGATGAAATTGCTTGTGAAGCTACACTTATATTTGCAGTGGAATAAATAGCGTAATAAGTATAAATTTCTTATAATAAGTGAATATTTTGGTTAAAATAACTTTTATCATTATAATTGATAAAAGTTTATTTATTATGTCAAATGTTACACATGTAAACATAAAAATGTTAAATTAAGAACAATTATAATGTTTAATTTTTTCATTATTACTTTTAAAATTAAAATAAGAAAATACGTTTCTTTTAGTATTTTTATAAAGGGACAAATATGTTGACAAAGGGTTCATTTTAATTTATGATTATGTAATATGGATAAATATCATGTTTTTTAAAAATATCATTAGAGGTGGTGGTATAGTGTCTATTGAAGTTATCAAGGTAATAAAGGAGGCGGAGGAAAAAGCTGAAGCTATTAAAAAGGATGCCGCAGTACAAGCAAAATTAGTTATTACCAATGCTAATTCTCAAGCTCAGAGTATTTTGGAGGAAGCTAAAAAAACGGCAGAATCACACAGAACTGAAGTATTAAGCAAAGCGGAATCCGAAGGGCAGCTTCTCTATGACGGCATTATCAATGATGCTGCAAAGAAGTGTGACGCAATTTTAACAAAAGCAAATGATAACATGAACAATGCAGCTTCGATCATACTGGAAAGGATAGTGAAGACCAGTGGCAATAGTTAATATGAACAAAATCAGCATTATAGGTTTAAACAACATTAAAACTGAGCTGATAAAGGAAATAATGGATTTGGGCGTTGTGGAAATCAGTTCGCAAGATTCAAAGCTTACAGATCCCGAATGGACTTCCTGTGTAAAAAAAGACGGCAATGAAAATGAAGTTATTAATTTTGATGTGAAAATTTCCAGAATTAATGAAGTGCTTAATAGTCTAGAAAAATATGACAAAAGCAAAAGACCTTTATTTAATACAAGAAAATCTATATCATCTGATGAATTTAACAAAGCATTGCAGAATAGCGATTATGTATATGAAACCATATCGAATGTTCATGAATTAAATAAGTCATTAAATGAACTGCACTCAGAGGAAAACAAGATAGAAGCTGCCATTTTGAGCTTAAAGCCATGGGTTAGGTATGATATTCCTTTGAATGTGACGGAGACTAAGTACACAAGCATAATAATCGGTGCCATTCCTAATATTGCCGACATAGAGAAGTTAAAATCCGAATTGCTCCAAAAAAATGACAGATGTTATATTAATCTCATAGATAGCGACAAGGATCAGTATTATTTTTCATTCGTATGTCTTACAAATGAAAAAGAAGAAATTTACGACTTGTTGAAACAATATGGTTTTAATGCCGTAACATTCAAAGATTTAAACGGTACTGCAGCAGAAAATATCATGCAGTATGAAAACAGTTTAAAGGACATATCTGTTAAGAAAGAAAGTATTGACAAAAACATTACTGAATTAGTTACCTTTAAAGAGGAAATACAACTTTTCTACGATTATCTGATTATTGAAAGAGATAAAAATAAAATACTGAGCAACATGCTTAAGACAGATGCAACCTTTTATATCGAAGGTTGGATACCTGAAGTAAGCAAGGATAAGGTTCAAATTGTTTTAGACGAAAACGGGTGCTGGTATGAATTTAAAAAACCTGAGGAAGGGGAAGATTTCCCGATACTGTTGAACAACAGTTCCTTTGCGGGTCCGTTTGAATCAATAACAGAGTTGTACAGTCTGCCCGCACCGTCCAACATGGATCCCACAACAATTATGACACCTTTTTATATTTTATTTTTCGGCATGATGCTTGGAGATGTAGGTTATGGGCTTCTTATGTCTATAGGATGTTTCGTTGTACTTAAAAAGTACGATATTGAGGGTACGCTTAAGAAAATGCTGAAAGTATTTTTCTACTGCGGATTGTCTACTATATTTTGGGGTGCTATGTTTGGAAGCTGGTTTGGAGACGGTGTAATTGCAGGTGCAAAGGTTCTTTTCAATGTTGATTTGAACTTGAAATATCTGTGGCTGAACCCTTTGGAAGAACCTATGACAGTACTGATGGTATCGTTTGTCATGGGACTTATCCACTTGTTTACGGGTATGGGCATGAAAGCATATATGCTCATTAGAGACGGTCATCCCTGGGAAGCGTTCTTTGATGTGGGTCTGTGGTATCTGTTCATTATAGGTCCCATTTTATGGCTGGCAGGAGACATAGTTATGCCCGGCTCAGCGTTACCCGTTATAGGTAAATGGATGACAATAGCTTCGGCTGCCGGTCTTGTTCTGACACAGGGAAGAGCAAAAAGTAATATAATAGGTAAATTTACAAGCGGAATACTGTCTTTGTACGGAATAACCGGTTACTTAGGTGATGTGCTTTCATATTCAAGACTTCTTGCACTTGGTCTTGCAACAGGTGTTATTTCATCTGTTCTGAGCATTATAGGCTCTATGGGCGGAAGCGGAATAATAGGAAAGCTGTTGTTCATAGTAGTATTCACATTCGGACATGTGCTGAATTTTGCAATAAACGGCCTTGGATCATTCGTTCATTCGGCAAGGCTTCAATATGTAGAATTTTTCGGTAAATTCTATGATGGCGGAGGAGATTCTTTTAATCCTCTCTTTAAAAAAACAAAATATATTAAAATAATTAAGGAGGAAATTTAAATGGTATTAACAATGGGTGGTTTTTTAGCGATTTTGGGTGCTTCTATAGCATCTTTGGCAGGAATCGGAAGCGCTATGGGAGTTGCTATTGCAGGTGAGGCTGCAGACGGTGTTATTGCGGAGGATCCTAAAAAATTTGGTTCGACCTTGATGCTTCAGGCTCTTCCCGGAACACAGGGTATATATGGTCTTCTTATTGCATTTATTATATTAAATAAAATCGGTTTGCTTGCAGGTAATATAGCTCCTTTGACTACCGTTCAGGGACTTATGTTCTTGGCAGCGGCACTACCTGCAGGAATAACAGGTACCGTATCAGCTATTTATCAGGGTAAAGTTGCGGCTACAGGTATCATGATGATTGGAAAAAGACCTGAAGAAATAGCAAAAGCAATGGTATTTACGGCAATGGTTGAAACATATGCAGTTTTGGCACTTCTTGCATCATTCCTTATGGTAAATGGAATTCAAATTTAGGAGTGTATAAAAATTTATAATAAGGATGTGATGAAATGAGCATTGACAATATAACATCAAAGATTTTAAGCGATGCAGAAAATGCTGCTGATTCTTCTTTGATGAATGCAGAAAAAACAATGCAGGAAATAATTAATAAAGCCAAAAGTGAAGCGGAAGTAATAATGAAAGCAGCAGCTGAAAAAGCAGAAAAGGATGCGGAAGACTTAAAAAGCAGGAAAGTGTCCGCTGCGGAGCTTCAAGGCAGAAAGATGCTGTTATCGGCAAAACAGGAAGCTATTAAAAAAAGCTTCAGTGCATCAATCGACAAGCTTAAGGAAATGCCGGAAGAACAATATCTGAGTTTTTTGGCACAGGAGATTGTCAAAATTCCTAATTGTGAAGGATATCTGATTTTAAATGCCAAAGACAGGGAAAATATCGGTGAAAGATTAATAAAAGCTGTCAATGAAAAGTTACAAGCAGAAAAGGTTGTATTGAGCAATGATACAGTTCAGGCAAGCGGCGGATTTGTGCTAAAAAAAGGAAATGTTGCAATAAACAGCACTTTCGAAACCATTTTAGATTCAATGAAGGATGAACTTACAAGTAAAATTGCAAATGCGCTTTTTGAATAATTTTCCTGCCTGAAAGGAGGAATGACTTTGGCAAAGATTAAGGACTCTGATTATTTATATTCTACTTCAAGAGTGAGAAGTATAGAAAAACATATGCTTACCCATGAAAGAGCAGAAAAAATGATAGAAGCAAAATCATTGGAAGATGCCTTAAGAGTATTGGATGATTGTTATTATGGTTACGGAAATGAATCGGCAGAGTTAAGTAATTATGAAACCCTTCTTTCCGAGGAGCATAAGAAGACGTATGATTTCATAAAGTCTGTTGCTCCCGATGTTGAGCATTTCAATATATTTTTATATCCATATGATTATCATAACCTGAAGGTACTCATGAAAAATGAATATATGAACAAGGATGAAACAGATACTCTTGTTGATACGGGCTCCATTGATTTAAAGGTTTTGAAGCATGCTTTAAAAGAAAGAAGTTTTTCTGATTTGACCGATAATATGGGAAAAGCATTGAAGGAAATAATTGAAGATTTTCCAAAAACAAGAGATCCTCAGCTCATAGATATTATTTTAGACCGGTATTGTTTTGATGAAATGCTTAAAGCTGCAGAAAAAACTAAGAATAAATTCATTATTGAATATGTTAAGATGCAGATAGATTCAATAAATGTCAAAACATATGTAAGGCTTAGAAAGATGAATAAATCATGGGATTTTTTCACCAAGGTATTTTTACAAGGCGGAAAAATTCATGAACATGTATTTATAAAGAACTATGATGAGCCTTTTGAAAGGTTTGCAGAGCAGCTGTTAGCTTATGACTTTAAAGATGAATTTTTTGAAGGATATGAAGCATTGACAGAGACAGGCAAGTTTACAAGGCTTGAAAAGCTTTTAGACAACAAGCTTATGGAGCATGTAAAGAGTGCTAAGTATGTTCCCTACGGAATAGAAGCTCTTGCAGGATATCTGATAGCTAAGGATAATGAAATAAAGATTGCACGAATAATATTGGCAGGAAAAACAGCGGGTATCTCGCCGGAACTTATAAGAGAGAGGTTGAGAGAGACTTATGTATAAGATAGGAGTTATTGGAGATAAGCAAAGTGTTCAAGGGTTTAAAGCTGTGGGCTTGGATGTATTCGACTGCAATACGAAGGAAGAAGCAAAAAGTACGCTGCATAAAATTTCGCGTGATAATTATGCAATAATTTATGTGACGGAAAGCATTTACGAACAAATAAAAGAATCTATTTATGAGTACAATGAAGAGCGTCTGCCGGCAATTATTCCTATACCGGGTATGCAGGGCTCCTTGAGTATCGGGCTTAGCAACATTAAAAAAGCAGTTGAAAAAGCAGTTGGTGCCGACATATTGTTTAATAACGATTAATGGTAAAAAAAATGAAAGCAGGTGATTAGTTTAATGAGCCAAGGTAGAGTAGTTAAAATATCCGGTCCGCTGGTTATCGCAGACGGTATGAAAGAAGCCGATATGTTTGACGTTGTGCGTGTGAGTGAGCAAGGGCTTATAGGAGAAATCATAGAGATGCGCGGTGAAATGGCATCAATACAGGTTTATGAAGAAACGTCAGGCTTAGCTCCAGGAGCTCCGGTTGTTACAACGGGAGCGCAGCTTTCAGTCGAATTAGGACCCGGACTTATTGAGACAATATATGATGGGATACAGCGTCCCTTAGAAGAAATTAAAAAGATTGCAGGACCTAATATTACAAGAGGAATAAGCGTACCTTCTTTAAACAGAGAAAAGAAGTGGGACTTTGTTCCTTCGGTAAAGGCGGGAGATAAGGTTCAGGCAGGAGATATAATTGGTACTGTACAGGAAACAATAGTTGTTCAGCAAAGAATTATGGTTCCCTATGGAATTACAGGGGTAGTTGCTGAAATTAAGGAAGGAAGCTTTACGGTTGAAGAAACGGTATGTGTTGTTAAAAAAGACGGCGGAGAAATTGTTAATTTAACAATGATGCAAAAATGGCCTGTAAGACGAGGACGTCCTTACAAGGAAAAATTGGTTCCCGAAAGGCCTTTGTTAACAGGTCAAAGGGTTATTGATACATTGTTCCCTATTTCCAAGGGTGGAGTTGCGGCTGTTCCGGGACCATTCGGAAGCGGTAAGACTGTTGTTCAGCACCAGTTAGCAAAATGGGCGGATGCCGAAATAGTTGTATATATAGGCTGCGGGGAACGTGGAAATGAAATGACGGACGTTTTAATGGAGTTTCCTGAATTAAAGGACCCAAGAACAGGCGAGTCATTGATGAAACGAACGGTTCTTATTGCAAATACATCCGACATGCCTGTTGCAGCCCGTGAAGCATCAATTTACACCGGAATTACCATAGCCGAATATTTCAGGGATATGGGTTATTCCGTAGCATTGATGGCAGACTCAACTTCCCGTTGGGCTGAAGCACTTCGTGAAATGTCAGGCCGTCTTGAAGAAATGCCCGGTGAAGAAGGTTATCCGGCATACTTGGCATCACGACTTGCCCAATTCTATGAAAGAGCAGGAAGAGTAGTAAGCTTAGGCTCGGAAGGAAGAGAAGGAGCATTGTCTGCGATAGGTGCCGTATCACCTCCCGGAGGAGATATTTCAGAGCCCGTATCACAGGCTACTCTTCGTATAGTAAAAGTATTCTGGGCACTTGATGCACAGCTTGCATACAAGAGGCACTTCCCGGCAATCAACTGGCTTACCAGCTACTCATTGTATGTTGACAAGTTGGGTAAATGGTTTGACGATAATGTAGCAAAAAATTGGACGGAAATGCGCAATGAAGTGATGAAGCTTCTGCAGGAAGAATCGGAATTAAATGAAATAGTTCAGTTGGTAGGCGTTGACTCATTATCATTTAATGACAGATTAAAATTGGAAGCAACCCGCTCCATAAGAGAGGACTATTTGCATCAAAATGCATTCCATGAAATTGATACTTATACTTCCCTTGAAAAACAGCATAAGCTTTTGACGCTCATACTGAACTATTATCATAAGGGTGTTGATGCATTAAACGAGGGGGCAGATTTTAAAGCATTGTCCGATCTTCCCGTAAGAGAAAGAATAGGTAGATATAAATATACGGAAGAGAAGGATATCAATGAAGCTTTCGAAGGTATCAACAATCAAATTGATAAAGAAATTTCGGCTTTGGTAGCAAGCAAGGAGGTTGAGTAGTATGATTAAAGAATATAAAACCATATCTGAGGTAGCAGGACCTTTAATGCTTGTTAAGAATGTTGAAAATGTTGCATATGATGAGTTGGGAATTATTGAGCTTCCGAACGGAGAAACAAGGAGCTGTCGTGTCCTTGAAATTAACGGAAGCAATGCAATGGTTCAGCTGTTTGAAAGCGCTGCAGGCATCAACTTAGCGGAATCCAAGGTGAAATTCCTCGGCAGGGGAATGGAATTGGCGGTTGCGGAAGATATGTTAGGACGTGTATTTGACGGTCTTGGCAGACCCATAGATAACGGTCCTGAAATAATACCGGAAAAAAGATTGGATATCAACGGTCTTCCAATGAACCCATCAGCAAGAGACTACCCTAATGAATTTATTCAGACGGGTGTTTCCGCTATAGATGGTTTGAACACATTGGTAAGAGGTCAAAAGCTACCTATTTTCTCAGGCTCCGGTCTTCCTCATGCTGACTTGGCAGCTCAAATTGCACGTCAGTCAAAAGTTTTGGGAACTGAATCCAAGTTTGCCGTTGTATTTGCGGCAATAGGTATAACTTACGAAGAAGCGGACTTCTTTATTTCTGACTTCAGACGTACCGGAGCAATCGACAGAACAGTTTTGTTTATGAACTTGGCAGACGACCCGGCAATTGAGCGTATATCAACACCACGTATGGCCTTGACCGCGGCGGAATTTCTTGCATTTGAAAAAGATATGCACGTATTGGTAATATTAACCGATATTACAAACTATGCGGAGGCTCTCCGTGAGGTATCGGCTGCACGTAAGGAGGTACCCGGCAGACGAGGTTATCCGGGATATCTGTACACTGACTTAGCTTCCATATATGAAAGAGCAGGAAGGAAAAGAGATCATAACGGCTCAATTACCATGATACCAATATTGACAATGCCGGAGGATGATAAAACTCACCCGATTCCGGACCTTACGGGATATATTACTGAAGGACAGATTATTCTTTCCCGTGAATTGTACAGAAAGAATATTAAGCCTCCGATTGATGTTTTGCCTTCACTTTCACGTTTGAAAGATAAAGGTATAGGAAGAGGAAAAACAAGAGAAGATCATTCTGACGTATTAAACCAGCTGTTTGCGGCATATGCAAGAGGTAAGGAAGCAAAGGAACTCATGGCAATACTTGGAGAAGCGGCACTTTCCGATGCGGATAAATTCTATGCAAAATTTGCGGATGAATTTGAAAAAAAATATGTATCTCAAGGATATGAAACTAACAGAACCATTGAAGAAACATTGCAGATAGGCTGGGACCTCCTGACAATTCTTCCAAAGGGTGAGCTGAAACGTATAAGGGACGAATATCTTGAAAAATATTATCCCAAAAATGAATAGCATAGGGGTGGTAATGTGGCAAGATTAAATGTTAATCCTACCAGAATGGTGTTAACCTCTCTTAAAAAGCGTTTAAAGGTGGCGGTTAAAGGTCATAAAATGCTTAAGGATAAACGTGATGAGCTCATGAAACGATTCTTGGAGCTTGCAAGAGAAAATAAAGCTTTGCGTGAACAGGTTGAAGCACATATCGGTGATGTTTATTCAAACTTTGTAATAGCCAGTGCCGTAATGTCTTCGGAGGTTTTAGAAGAAGCCCTTATGTATCCTAAGCAGGGAGTATCCATCGAGGTAGGCAAGAAAAATGTAATGAGCGTAAATGTTCCGGTGTTTGAATTTAAAACAACAACAAATGACACCGCAAATATTTACCCGTACGGTTTTGCCAATACTTCAGCTGAGCTTGATAATGCAATTGAAAATTTGTCAAATATTTTTCCTGAGCTGTTAAAATTGGCAGCTGTTGAAAAAGAGGTTCAACTTCTTGCAGCTGAAATAGAGAAAACCAGAAGAAGAGTTAATGCTTTAGAATATGTTATGATTCCGCAATTCGAGGAAACAATCAAGTATATCCAAATGAAGCTTGATGAAAATGAAAGAGGAAATCAAACAAGGCTTATGAAAGTCAAAGACATGATGGTTCAACAAGCAATCGAAGAGAAACAAGAAAGAACAAAGGCTGCTTTTGACGAATATGTAAACAGATAAATATATAGGGGACATTCTATCTTCGGAGTGTCCCCTACATATATTTTATCAGTCAGAACATTTATATAATATCAAATATTCCAATTAAGGGTGTTTCCATAAAAATCTGTAACAATTATCGATGGATTCCAGTTTTCATCTTATGTACATATTATTAGATTATTCTTCTGCTTTTATTTAACTAAAAATGCTTTCATTGTTTTGTAACCATCATCAAATATGAGAATCAAATTTATACCCTCTTTGAAATCATTTTTTGGAAGTCCGATTTTTCCTTTAGAATTATCGGTTCCAATTCTTGATCCTTCATCCGTAAATTGTAAAGTAAAATCCTTATCTACTATATATTTGTTAGCCTTGGGACGATAGACAATGCCATCATAATATGTGGAACTGCCTTCAAATATAGTCTTCCAAGCAAATGCATTAGTTACTTCAGCTGCACTATAATCATATCTGCTATCACGACCAGACTTTGCATGTACATTTCCATATTTTAAAATTGTTTCTTTTAACATCTCTGAATCATCTGTTGTAATAATTTCTAATATTCCATCCAAATCGTTGTTAATTTCTTCATCGCTTATTGGATATGCAGCAATTTTTAATTCATCGAATTTATCATATGGTGTTATAAATTCGGTCCAGCCATCATTTTCTCCTTCATAATTAAACTCTACATATTCAATTTCCTTTAAAAGCTTTCCCTCATTGTAGAATGAAATTTCATATTTTATATTTGAGCCCACCCAATTTGAAAAGCCCTTTTTAAAACATATACTTCCGCTATAACCTTCTATGAAGTCTTCTTTATCGACCAAGTCAAAACCGGTAATCTTACCAGTTCCTATTTCTTTTTTTTCCGCATAAATATAGATGGCAGGAGAATTTACTTCTAATTTTTCAAGAGATGAATCAATTCCGCTTAAAACTGTTTCACTATCACTAATCGAATCCTGTTTGATTTCTTCAGGTTTATTTATTGAGCCGCTATCAAAAAGCTTGTCTATAAGCTTGTTCTCGCTTTCCTTAAGCTTGGAATTAAGTGTTCTGTATGATAATAATACCATTTCATTTCTTTTAAATTCAATGCTGTTTAAGCTTGCAGCATCATCCTGTGTAATTATCCCTTGAGAAACTGCATAATCAATTGCTTCCAAATAATTAAAATCACTGCTGCTGCTATAACCTAATGACCTGAGCATAAATGTTGTATAATCCCTTGCAATTGTCACTTGATTAGAACCGAAAAGATTATTTCCTATACCGGTTGTATAACCCTTTTCGTACATATAACCAACTATATTATTTGCCCAGTCAGGCACGTCTGTAAATGGATGCTCATACTTCATTTCATTTGCTTCCTTTTCACCGCCAAGCAGCCTTACAAGCATTGCCGCAGCTTCCACACGTGTTGGTACCCTATTTAGCTCGTACCCACTTTCGGTTCCATTAAAAAGACCTAAAGAGTTTAGCATGTCAGCCTCTTCGGTATAATCAACCTCTGCAAAAACTCCTTGGAAAGAAAATAAAACTAAAATTAATAATGCAATTAAAAAACACTTTCTTTTCATTGCTGTCTCCCTTTTGTAAATTTTTTTATATTCTACCTATTACAAGCCTCTACCGTCAAATTTAAACGAATTGAATAGGGACTATTAAAAGGTAAATTAAGTATTATTATAACATAATATTACAAAGTATGCCACCGAAACGTTTTAGAATCTTATCACGGTTACCTCAAGGTTACTGTACACATACAATTCACTATAAAAAAACATACCCATAGCCCTTGTCATTCTGAGAGACCTTTCCAATCTTTTTCTTGACAATATAAGTATCTGCATATATACTTTGAATATCAAATTAATAGATGATAAAACAATGGAGATATTATGAAATTAAATGAATTAAAAATAGGAAATTTAACTGCTAAAATTCCCATAGTTCAGGGAGGCATGGGCATTGGAGTATCATTGTCGGGCTTGGCTGCGGCTGTTGCGAATGAAGGCGGAATAGGAACCATATCCGGTGTTCAAATAGGCTTCAGAGAGCCTGACTTTTTAATGGACCCTGTAGCTGCAAACTTAAGGGCAATAGGCTCGGAAATTAAAAAGGCAAGAGAAAAATCAAAGGGAATTATAGCCATGAATTTTATGGCGGCAATGAACAACTTCGAGTTATATGTTAAAAAAGCAGTTGAAGAAAAAATAGATTTAATAGTTTCAGGTGCGGGGTTGCCGATTGCTCTTCCTAAATTAGTAAATGGCAGCAATACGAAAATAGCTCCGATCGTATCATCTGCAAAGGCTGCAAGAATAATAATCAAAAGCTATCTTAAATCCGAAAGGTTCCCGGATGCCGTAGTAGTGGAAGGTCCTTTGGCTGGAGGGCATCTTGGCTTCAAAATGGATGAATTGTTGGAAGATAAATGTATGAAGCTAAAGGACATAGTTAAGGAAGTAAAGCTTTTGCTAAGTAGCTTTGAGGAGGAATATAAAGTGAAAATTCCCGTAATTGCAGCGGGAGGAATAAGAACAAAGGATGATATAATCGAACTTAGTGAAGCGGGTGCTGACGGGTTTCAAATAGCAAGCTTATTTGTTCCCACAGTCGAATGTGACGCACACCAAAATTTTAAATCAGCATATATTAATGCAGACGACGAAAGTATTAAGATTATAAAAAGTCCGGTGGGAATGCCTGCAAGAGCCATACTGACAAATTTTTTAACCGCAACGGGAAATTTAGAAATAAAAAAGTGTCACAGATGCATGCCTAACTGTAATCCCAAGGAAATTCCCTATTGCATATCGGAAGGTTTATTAAATGCGGTAGAGGGCAGGGATGGTCTTATTTTTTCAGGTGCTAATTTAAACAGCATAAATAAACTGACAACAGTAAAAGAAGTAATAAATAGATTAATCAGCTGATAATTACTTTATATAGATTCTGATTCCCCCATGAATTGTAGAACAAATATGTATGAAAATACATATTTGTTCTACAAATAGACACAAAATTGCGTATGGGAGTAATAGAATATAAATTTATCAGTAAATTAATTCAAAAAATATCTTGACAAAACATTTGTCTTGATATAGTATGTTTTTTAATATTAATATTTGCTGTGAAGAGGAATAGTAAGGAAACATGGACGCAGAGAGAAGGTTGATTGGTGAAATACCTTTGTCCCAATGTTGATTGAACCCGCCTCGGAGCGTTTGGGGGTAATAACCCAAAGGGCACAACCCTTATCGTTAACGAGATGCTGCATAATTTTATGCAGTTAGAGTGGTACCGCGGACATCCGCCTCTTATTGAGGCGGTTTTTTTGTATAACCTAACCCCGTTTTTCTGAGTCTTTTTTCAGAAAAACAGATGGTAGGTCAACCGCACAGAATGCCAAATTTGTGCGACGTAAGGAGCAAACAAATTTGATGCATTACCCTGCGATTATAATTTTAAAGAAGGAGGTTCATTATGAAAGGGGACACTTTACAAATTTTAGTATCAATGATTGTTTACATGACTGTTGTTATTGGCATCGGATTATATTTTGCAAAACGTGCCAATGAAAGCAGCGAAAATTATTTTTTAGGAGGTAGATCACTTGGTCCGTTAGTAACAGCTATGAGTGCCGAAGCATCCGATATGAGCGGATGGTTGTTAATGGGCCTTCCCGGAGTAGCATACTGGTATGGGCTAAGCGATGCTGTGTGGACCGCAATAGGTCTTACCGCAGGAACATATTTAAACTGGTTGTTTGTTGCTAAAAGACTTCATAACTATTCGGTTACTGCAGGCAATTCAATTACGATTCCTGATTTCTTAAGCAATCGCTTTAAAGAGAAAAATAAAATAATAATGACTATTTCCGCAGTTTTTATTTTGGTATTCTTTACTGTTTATGCTTCAAGCTGTTTTGTAACGGTTGGAAAACTTTTCAATGCCCTATTTGGATTTAAATATCAATACATGATGATATTAGGGGCAGCATTTGTATTATTTTATACCTATATAGGGGGTTTCTTGGCAGAAACAGCGTCAGATACAATGCAGGCATTTGTTATGATTATTGCCTTAGTCACAATTTTGGCTGTCGGAACTGCAGCTGCCGGAGGAGCTGCTTCGGTTATAGAAAACGCAAAATCAATACCCGGGTTTTTTGAGTTTTTCGGTATAGCATCTCCTGAGGTAACAGATGGAGTTCAGCAGGTTGTTAACGGGATACCTCAGTATAATGCAAAAGGTGAGTATGGACTGTATACTATTCTTTCAACACTTGCCTGGGGTCTCGGATACTTTGGAATGCCTCAGGTTTTGCTGAGATTCATGGCAATCAGAAACCCTGATGAATTAAAAACATCAAGACGTATTGCAACTGTCTGGGTAGTTATTTCATTAGGAGCTGCCGTAGCAATAGGAATAATAGGAAGGGCAATATTTCCTGCAGAGCTTTTAACATACAGCGATTCAGAGAATATTTTTATAGTATTATCGTCAAATTTACTGCCTGCACTTCTTGCCGGGTTTGTAATGGCAGGTATATTGGCGGCAACGATAAGTTCATCGGATTCATATTTATTGATTGCAGCTTCAGCCTTTTCAAAGAATATATATCAGCACTTAATTAAAAAGGATGCAACCGATAAACAGGTTATGAATATTTCAAGGATTATTTTGGTTGTAATCAGTATTATAGGCATATTCATAGCGCTGGACGAAAACAGTGTTATTTTTACCATAGTATCCTTTGCCTGGGCAGGATTTGGAGCCACATTCGGACCGATTACAATATTCTCATTATTCTGGAAAAGAACAACAAGGGAAGGTGCAATTGCCGGAATGCTTTCAGGAGGTATAATGGTATTTGTATGGAGGCTTATTTTAAAGCCAATGGGAGGATTTTTCGGAGTGTATGAACTTCTTCCCGCATTCATTGTATCCTGCATATTCATTTATGCGGTATCGAAAATGACTTCCCAGCCTTCGGAGGAAATTCAACGGGAATTTGAGATGGTGAGAAGTAAATAGGAAGAAGGACAAAGTGACAGGGGGACGGGGTTATTGTCATAAATTTATGACAATAACCCCGTCCCCCTGTCACCTATAAACACGTTATTTTAAAGTCCATTATTTTATTTACAGCATCATCTAATGTTTTATCATTTACAATTTCTATATCGCAGTATTTTTTATATAGATGGAGCCTTTCGTGATAGAGAGCGAATATCCTATCTTTTCCTTCCTTTAAGAGAGGTCTGGTGTTAATGTCGATATCTTCCATTATTATTTCGGGAGGTCTGTTTAAGAACACTATTACGGAGTTTTTCCTTAAATAATTTATATTTTTTTCTCTTTTAATTATTCCTCCGCCGGCTGCTATTACTGTGGAAGATTCTCTGCTTAAAACTTTTGCACACTCGGTTTCTGCATTTCTGAAATATTCCTCGCTTATTTCAAACATTTCAATAATACATTTGTTTTCTGCGGATTCAATACATTCATCCATATCAACGAATTTCATGTTTAATTTTTTTGCCAGCAAAGCCCCTACAGTTGTTTTACCGCTTCCGGGCATGCCTATTAAAACTATGTTTTTCATTCTTCTTCCTTTAAATTGTTTTGAATGTCTTTGCAGCTTCTCATTATTTGAAAATAAATGTCATCAATACATTTAGAGTATTCCTTATTCTCCAAGAAGCTTATGCAATTATCGGCTACCTGTCTTTCCCTGATTTCATCATAGACGGGAAGATTTTGTTTTATTTTGTAACGACCTATTTCATTTACTATATTAAATCTTTTTTCCAGTAATTTCACTATTTTTTTATCTATGTTGTTTATTTCGGTTCTTGCTTCATTCAGCTCCATCTTTCACCATCCCTTTCTAAAATTAAATCAAGAATAACAAGAGCTGCAGCCCCTTCTATAACCGGTACTACCCGAGGTACAATGCATGGGTCATGGCGGCCTTCAATTTTTATTACTGAATTTTCCATTGATGATATATCAACGGTGTTTTGTTCGCAATGTATTGACGGTGTGGGTTTTATTGCAGTTTTAAATGTTATGGGCATACCGTTGGATATTCCGCCTAAAATACCTCCGTTGTTGTTTGTAGCAGTAATTATTTTATCACCTGCTGCCATAAATTCATCATTTGCTTCCTTGCCTGTAAGCTCTGTAATTTTAAATCCTGCTCCGAATTCAATTCCTTTAACTGCCGGTATGGAAAATATCATATGAGATATTTTGCTTTCAACAGAATCGAAAAATGGCTCTCCATAGCCGGCGGGAACATTGATAATAAATGTTTCCACAATTCCGCCCAAGGAATTTCCCGCATTTTTGTGCTCGGTTATAACATCTGTCATAAGCTTTCCTTTTTCTGAAGATATAACAGGGAAATTCATTTCTCTTAAATTTTTTAATACCTCTGTTTCAATATTTTCCGCATCGTCATCATTTATATTGTAAATGCTTTTTATATGGCTTCCTATATATATTTCTTTGCTTTCCAAGAATTGCATTGCAACAGCTCCTGCAAACAAAAGAGGTGCCGTTAGTCTGCCTGAAAAATGACCTGCTCCCCGGTAGTCGTTATAAGAGGAATATTTAATATATCCTGTGTAATCACTGTGTCCGGGACGAAGCAGATTTTTTAATTCGCCGTAGTCCGAGGACCTTTTATCTTTGTTATAAATTATTGCTGCCAATGGAGTACCTGTGGTTTTTCCTTGGAAAAATCCGCTTAATATTTTGTATTCATCCTCTTCCTTCCTTGGTGAGGACAATATGCTTTTTCCGGGAGTACGTCTTTTAATCTGCTGATTTATGTAGTCAAGGTCAATGGCAAATCCCGACGGCAAACCGTCTATTGCAACACCCATACCTTCGCCGTGGGATTCACCGAATATACTTATTTTTAGTTTATTTCCCGTCACAGAGCTCATTAACAACACCTCCTAATCTTTGATAATCATCCCAAAATCCGGGATATGATTTTTTTACTGATTGATAACCTTCCAAAATAATCGGATTTTTACACTTTGTTGCAGCAATTGCTAATGCCATTGCAATACGATGGTCATTCCGGCTGTTAACGGTTGAACCTCCATGTAGTGATTTCTTTCCTTTTATTGTCAGTCCATCTGCTGTTTCTTTTACAGAAGCTCCTAATTTGTTCATTTCTATTGATATTGCCTTAAGTCTGTCAGATTCCTTAAGCCTGAGTCTAACCGCGTTTGTAATATTGGTTATGCAGTTTTCTTTTAAGGCTGCGATTACCGATACTACCGGTATTAAATCAGGTATTTGGGAAGCATCAATGGTTATTTCCTTTTCCTTCAAAGAATATTTTTCTATTATATTTAGTATTTCTTTATCCCCTTGAATTGAATCATAATTTAATCCAAGACATTCAATGCTGCTTCCCAATGCATTTGCAGCAAGGAAGAATGCAGCCTGTGAAAAATCACCCTCAACACTATAGTCCTGTGTCTCATATTCTTGTTTTCCTTTTATAAAATAATTATAGTCATCAACTTTTTTAATATGTATGTTGTATTTTTTCATTGTATCCAATGTTAAGTCAATATAATTTTTGGATTCAAGCGCTCCCGTAATATTTATTTCTGAGTTTCCGTTAAGTAAGGGAAGGGCAAATAATAATCCTGTAATGAATTGAGAGCTTACATTGCCTGGAATTTTGTATGTGCCGGTTGGAAGGCTTCCCTTTATTCGAAGAGGAAGCTTTCCGTTATTTGTTTGGAATTCTATATTGAATTTATTAAAAATTTCATAATAAACATCCAAGGGTCTGTCAATCAATCTGCCCTTTCCGGTGAAAGTACATTCATTTGTTAAAACTAAGGACAAGGGAATGAGGAATCTCAGAGTTGAACCTGACTCATTGCAGTCAATTATATTATTTGCAATTATATTGTTTCTTTTGACAAGAATGAAATCATCTGTTTCTTTAATATCTGCACCCAATATTTTCATTCCTTCAATTGTAGCCCTTATATCATCGGAAAAAATAATATTGTTTATTTTGCTTTCACCTTCCATGCAAAGAGAAGCACAAATTATTGCTCTGTGGCTTAAGCTTTTAGAAGGAGGAATAATGATTTTTCCATTCAACAAAGACGGCTTAATTAATAAACTCATAATCTTCTACCCCACATCAATAAAGTCATATAAATTATCCAACGGTACTTTTTGAATATATCCTTTGCCTATTTCCTTCAGCAATACTAAATTTATAAAATCGGAGTTGCTTTTTTTATCTAAATAAATTAATTTAATTATATCTTTAGTGGATACCGGTAGATTATATTTTATATTGTAATGATCTAATAAAGCTGTAAGTTTTTCAAAGGTATCTGCCTTTGTAAATCCTAATTTTTGGCTGTTTCTTGTAATATGGTACATACCGAAGCATACTGCTTCCCCGTGACTTATGGTATAGTTTAAATATTTTTCAATTGCATGTCCGATGGTGTGACCGAAATTCAAAAGCATTCTTAAACCGTAATCCTTTTCGTCCTTTTCAACTAATTCCTTTTTAATATTTAAACAAGTGCAAATTAATTCTTCAATATTCTCATGCATATAATTTTTTGATGTCATCAATTTATTAAACAAATTCTCGTCCTTTACGCATGCATATTTTATTACTTCTCCCATGCCGTCCCGAATGTATTTATCAGGCAGTGTTTTTAATAATAGCGGGTCGATTATTACCTTGTCCGGATGATAAAAGCTCCCGACCAAGTTTTTTCCTTCGGGGATATTGATGGCTGTTTTGCCTCCTATGCTTGAATCTATCTGAGATAAAAGTGTTGTGGGAATTTGTATAAATTTAACCCCTCTCATATAGGTGGATGCGGCAAAGCCTGCCAGATCTCCTACAACTCCTCCGCCAAAAGCTGCTATCAGGTCATTTCTTCTTATGTATTCCGATAAATTTGAATATATTTTAATGAGTGTTTCAAAGGACTTCGAGTTTTCTCCGGGCTTGATTACAATTATTTTCAGGTCATAGTTTTCCTTTAGCAGAGAATTTCTCAATTGTTCTCCATACAAGCTGTATATATTTTCGTCAGTGATGACTGCCAATCGTAAACCCTTATAAACTTCTTTAATTTCTTTTGCTATGTTACGGAATGCACCTTTTTCAATTATAATTTCATATTTTTTCGGTATATTTATGTCTATTTTAATCATATTTCCCTGCCTGATGCTTCTGCAATAAGCTTTAATTTTTTCATTAACGAAGTAAATTTATCGGTTTTTATTGATTGAACCCCATCGCACAGTGCATTTTCGGGGTCATTGTGCACTTCTATAAGAAGCCCGTCCGCACCTGCTGCAACTGCCGCCATAGATAATGGCTCAACCATCCACCAAATTCCTGTTGCATGGCTTGGGTCAACAATAACAGGAAGATGACTCAGCTTTTTGATTGCAGGTATCGCACTTAAATCTAAAGTATTCCGGGTGAAATTCTCAAAGGTTCTGATTCCCCTCTCACATAGTATTACATTGTCATTTCCTTCAGCCATTATATACTCTGCAGACATAAGCAATTCCTCTATAGTAGATGAAAATCCCCTTTTCAACAGTATTGGCTTTGCTGTTTTTCCTAATTTCTTCAGCAGCTCATAATTTTGCATGTTGCGGGCTCCTACCTGTATCACATCAACATTTTCAATGTATTCATCTAAATACTCAATTGAAGTTATTTCTGTTACTATGGGAAGATTTGTTTCGCCTTTTGCTAATTTCAGCAATTCCAACCCTTCCTCTTTAAGTCCTTGGAAGCTATAGGGAGAGGAGCGCGGCTTAAATGCACCGCCTCTTAAAAAGGTTGCTCCTGATATCTTCACATCTTTTGCAATTGATAAAATCTGCTCCTTACTTTCCACAGAGCAGGGACCTGCCATAACAGCTAATTTTTTGCCGCCTATTATATTGCCGTTTATATTAATTTCAGTATTATTCGGATGAAACAATCTATTTACTCTTTTGTAATTTTCGCTTAGCATATACTCACCTACTTAACATTTATGATTAAAATCTATCATAATATCTTGAGATGTCAATAGTTTTTTAAATGGCAATCTTTTCGGTAATATTTTTAATAAAAGTAAATTGCTAAATTAGAAATAAAATAGTATAATTAATAAAAATTTATGAACTTTTGACGCGAAAAATCGTCTATGGTAAGTGGAGGAATATATGAGCAAAATTATAGTATTGGCTTTAGGCGGAAATGCTTTGGGAAACAACTCGGAAGAACAAAAAGAGGCTGTAAAACACACATCAAAATCTATAGTAGATTTAATTGAGGGGGGAAATCAGGTAATTATATCCCATGGCAACGGTCCCCAGGTAGGAATGATAAATTTAGCTATGGATACGGCTTCAAAATCGGAAGCAGGAACACCTGAAATGCCATTTCCTGAATGTGGTGCCATGAGCCAAGGGTATATCGGCTATCATTTACAAAATGCAATACAGAACGAATTGAGAAAGAGGGGCTTGAATAAGCCTGTCGCAACAGTTGTAACTCAAGTTGTGGTTGATAAAAACGACCCTGCGTTTCAAAATCCTACAAAGCCTGTAGGCTCCTTCTATACGAAGGAAGAAGCTGATTTAATGGTGGCTAAAGGATTTACGTTTAAAGAGGATGCGGGAAGGGGTTACAGAAGGGTAGTTCCTTCACCAAAACCCATTGACATAGTAGAAATTGAATTTATTAAATCATTGATTGACACAGGCAATATTGTTATAGCGGCAGGGGGCGGCGGAATCCCCGTAGTGGAAGAAGACAGCGGATTAACTGGTATCCCCGCTGTTATCGACAAGGACTTTACAACAGCAAAGCTTGCGGAATTGGTTGATGCGGACAGCCTAATCATATTGACGGCTGTTGAAAAGGTTGCGATAAGATTCGGCAAACCGGATCAATTATGGTTATCTGAATTAACTGTAGATGAAGCTGAAAAATATATTGCAGACAAGGAATTTGCGGAAGGCTCCATGCTTCCGAAGGTAAGGGCTGCTATGTCATTTGCCCTATCTAAAACCGGAAGAAGGGCATTAATCACTTCATTGGAAAAAGCCGCCGATGGCTTGGAAGGCAAGACAGGGACCTGGATAGGATAGGTAGGGAGAGTCTCTGCGGGTAATAGGAGTGTCCAAATTTAAGTGGACCCATCCGGGGAGTTTTTATTGCGGTATCAACAAATATATGGTATAATTTATAAAATACGGACGTTTGGGAGGTATTATGAAAAAGTTAAATAGGATTATATTGCTTACGGTTGTTTTGACCATGTTATTTACAATGACTGCAAATGCCGCAGCCTTTAATGATATTGAAGGTCATTGGGCAAAAAGCTATATAGAAAGAGTTGAAAAGAACGGTCTTGTCACCGGGTACGAAAATGGCAAATTTAAACCGGACAACAATGTGACTGTATTAGAATCCCTGATTATGATGTCAAGGCTTTATAAAATTGATGATGATATAAAAGAAGAAATAATCGATGAATATAAGTCTTCTTTAAAAACAATTAAAAATATTTCGGATTATGAATGGTCATTGGAACCTCTGTCAATTGCAATTGAACTTGGTATAGTAACAGAGCAGGCGGTTAAAGATATGTTTGCAAAAGAAACTATATTCTCGGATGCAAAAAGGGAAGAAGTTGCAGTGCTGCTTACAAAAGCAATGGGCTTAAATGAAGAAGCAAAAAGCCTTAAGGTATATTCCATTCCATTTAAGGATATAGATGAAATATCCGGTTCTGCCCGACCATATATATACCTTATGTATGAAAAGAAAATAATGCTTGGTGATAATGAAAAGAATATTAATCCAAAAGCTAAAATAACAAGAGCAGAAATAGCAACATTGTTAGATAAAGCATTCGATTACATAAAGGACAATGATATATATCCTGAATTAGAAGAATATGAACCGACCACAGCAGTCAGCGGAATTATTATGGAAGTATCGTCCAACAAGAAAGAATACTACATATATATTAAAAATGACAGAGAAGTTGAAAGCATCGTTAAGATAAATGATGATACCGAAATTATAATAAACGGAAGAATAAGAGAGTTTTCCGATTTAAAAAAGGACATGCTTGTTACATGCAAAATTAATGAAGAAAGGCTTGCTGTTGAAATCGAGGCTGACAATACGAAGGATGTCGTAAGAGGTATTATTTCATCCGTGGCATATGTATCTCCCGCATCAATAACTATTTTAGATGAAGATGACGATAAGGTTACGTATAAAATCGGTACTGATGTAGATATATATCATGACGGTAAAGCGACTGAACTGAAAAAACTTGAAAAAAACGATGAAGTAACACTTTTGCTGGACAATAAAGAAGTATACAAGATAAACTCCGTAAGCCGAATTAAGCACTATGATGGAGTTATTACAGCCATTGATTACAATTACCCTATAAAGGTTACAATGAAAACGGATGAAGATGTTTCAAAAACATTTATATTCAACAGTGATGTTGAGGTAACAAGAAATGACGATGAATCAAGCTTTGATCAGGTCAGAGTGGGGGATGAAGTAACAATAACTACTCGGTATGACGAGATGACTGCAATCAACACCATTGCCAAGGAAGCAGAAATGAGTGGCGTAATTAAGGAAATATTAATTGCTCCTAAAAGCAAAATAAAAATTGCGGACGAAGATGGAAATGTTGAGCAATATTCTGTAAGTAACAATGTTATTATTACGGTAGGTTCAAAAAATGTGTCAATTTATGATTTGCGTCTCGGATTCAATGTAAGTGTAAATACTTCGGGCGATGAAATTGTTACAATGGAAGTATCTCAAATTGAAACAGCTAAAAGCTTTACAGGTAAAATTATTTTTATTAATAAAGACGATAAATTAATAATGATGCAAAATATTACGGGAGATGGGAAGAATGAGCTTCTTTATCTGCGGATAACAAATAATACTAAGATATTCGATACTTCCGGAAGTACAAAATATTTTAAGGATTTGGAAGAAGGCAAAAGCATACTGAGCACCGCTGTTCTCCAAGGAGGAGAATATGTGGCAGCAAGTATAATGATACAGTAAAAAGCATCGAAAGATGCTTTTTTCCCTAACAGGAGGATGTTATGAAAAAAGTTATATTATCGTTTACAATTTTTACCTTAATATTTGCAATCGGATGTACCGAGCTGCCCCTATCTGAAGAAACAGGGGTGGGTCCCGGTGAATATAAAGGCAAAGTTAACACAGAAGAAATTGAAAATGAAAATAACAGCTTAAAAAAAGAATTAGATAAGGTTAAAACGGAATTGGAAGAATTGGAAAAGGAGTATTTAAGCTTAGCAAAAAGCAATGAGAATATTATATTTAAGCTAAACGAAGCGGAATCTAAGCTTAAAATAGTTGAAAGCGAGGACATACCCAAGTTTAATATCGAAGATACGGATAAAAACAGTATTATAACATATTTGAAAGACAGCTCCAAGTTGATTGACAACAGTATTAAAGGAATTGAAATCATAAGCGCCGGTGAAAGAATAGTGTTCAGGACTTTGGGATACGGAGATGAGTACAGTCAAATATTCATATGGGATGAAGGGAAAAATGGACCGGAGCTGATTGATGGTGCGGCATTTGAAAAAGAGGGTTCCTATGAATGGCTCGGCAAGTATATTTTAATAAAAACCCAGGGTAAAAACAAAGTCTTAGATATTGATAACAAAAAAATAACCGGCTCCTTTGACGATCCACAGAAACTACAATTGTTAGATGGAACCACTACGGTATTATTAAAATATGAGGATAATAAATTTATTTTATATGATTTTGCAAATGACAGTAATAAACAAATTAACTTAGACAATAATAAATATACTGATTTTAATTTGCAAAACAATTCCATTGTGTTTTCGGGCACATATATTGACCAAGGTGCAGAATATGAAATAAAGGCATCCATAACATTGGATAAATTAAAGGAAGTATATGAAATAAAAAATGTTGATGAAGCCGAAACAACAGAGAACACAACAGGCAATGATACAGAAGGCAGTGAAGATGTAGAAAACACAGCGGAGGATACTAAGGCAGAAGAATTAGCGGGAGAAGATACGGTTTAATGATTTATGATGTTATAGTTATTGGGGCAGGACCTGCAGGATTATTTGCAGCTGCAAATATTAAAAATAAAAAGGTTTTAATTATTGAAAAAAATAAAACAGCCGGGAAAAAGCTGCTGTTGTCCGGTGCGGGACAATGCAACTATACAAATAACTGCGAGATTAATGAATTTCTTCAAAAATACGGCGATAAGGGCAGGTTTATTAAAACTGCCCTTTATAATTTCACTAATCATGATGCCTTGTGCTTTTTTAAGGGAAAAGGCTTAAACAGTATTGTAAGAGAAGACAATAAAGTATTTCCCAGCACGTTTAAAGCAATGGATGTGCTTAATATATTGATTGACTGTGTAAAGCATACTGAAATGCTTTTTAATACTCCGGCAGAAAAAGTGTCTTATGATGAAAGCAAAAAAGTGTTTTATATAAAAACCGATACTGCGAATTTTGCATGCCGCAATCTTATAATAGCTGTCGGAGGAAAGTCATATCCCAATACAGGCTCCGCAGGCGATGGATATAAATTCGCAAAATCCTTGGGACACAGCATTGTTGACCCTAAGCCTGCCCTTACCCCTGTCTATGTGGAAGGCTATCAATTTAAAGAATTATCCGGTATTTCATTTGAGAATATAAAAATTTCCTTGTTTAAAAACAATAAGAAAGCAAAAGAGTTTACAGGTGATTTTCTGTTCACCCATGTAAATATTTCAGGTCCCGTTATAATAAATAATTCAAGATACATGGATGCGGGAGATGTTTTAAAAGTTAATTTTACATCTTTTAATGAAGATGAATTTAAGGTGTATTTTGAGAAATTAATTTTATCCTCTTCAAAATTAAGCATTAAAACAGCATTAAAGCAATTGAACCTGCCAAAGCGTTTTGTTGAAAAGATACTTGAAATATCTGATGTTGATGAAAGTCTGTCCTGCGGCATGCTTGGCAAAAGTCCGAGAAAATATTTAATTGAGCTGTTTTCGGCGCATCCTATGAAAATTAAAAAGCTTGGAGATTATAATATTGCCATGTCAACCAAGGGCGGAGTTTCAACGGCTGAAATAAATCAAAAAACCATGGAATCAAAAAAAATCCCCCGCCTTTATTTTGCGGGAGAAATATTGGACTATGACGGCGATACCGGAGGATTTAACATCCAAGGTGCCTTTTCAACGGCTAAATTAGCTGCGGATCATATTAATAACAATTAGGGGAGATTCCTTTTTACCTCAAAGTTTAACTCCAAATTGGGGACATTCCTTTTGCCTCAAAGACTAACCCCAAATTGGGGACATTCCTTTTGCCTCAAAGACTAACCCTATAGTAAAGGTGTGTCCCCATACATTTCTCGGTGTGTCCCCATACATTTCTCGGTGTGTCCCCATACCTTATTTTCATTTAATCCTTCCTTTTACAGCATTTAATACAGCACCGATAATTATTGAATAAAGCGGTATCATAAAGAAATTTGTCAATATTCTTGCTGGCAGTGTAATCATAATTCCTATGCCATATACAATATACAAAAAGTAAGTATTCAAAATTATTGATGTAATCAGCTGAGTCAAGCTCACGGCAAACACTATTTTTTTCATGCTCAGGTCACTGCTTGCCGAGGTTATCTTAATGGGAATTATAAGGTAAATTGAAACTAACAGGAAGAATCCGACTATATATACAGGATTTAATGGTTTTCCGCCGTACATAATCCCATTATCGAATGTCAATAATCCGTTAGCCGCAAAAACCGAAACAAAACCGACAGACAATAAAGAAATAAAAGTTGTATTTAATAAGTTGTAATTAATATCTCTTTTTAAATACTTAAACACAACTCCCGGCAAGAAACCGCTTAATCCGCTTACCAATGTAAATCCGGGAAAAAATGGACCGCCCGGTTTTGCTATAAAGTTGATTATATCGGCTGCAGCTCCGGTTAAAAACCCTGCGAATGGTCCTAAAATGATACCTGAAAGCATCAGCGGGATTGATGCGAAGTTTATCCTAAGTGCCGGAATTCCCGCCAAAGGAATATAAATTTCAAACATTACTTTTAACACAAGGCTCATCGATATAAAAAGCCCGGCTCTCACAATCGTCAATGATGTGAATTTTTGTGGCTCAGTATTACTGCTCATATTTCCTCCTCTGAGAGCAATACCTCCGCACAATATAGGAGTAACATACGTTTCTCTAATACAGCGGAAGCGATAAGATACCGCAGACCTAAGTCTTTCGTTTAAGGGCGACATCCCATCCCTTAACACTTGACGCATCCTATCTACTCTGTTTTTTTTCATAGTAACATATAATAATAAATATGTCGACTGTTATTTTTTGTTGATAACGTTAGCTTTTCTATTGTAACATATATTTTTTAATGCTATAATTATCAAAAACAACGAATTAGGAGGATACATGTCAGATAAAATTTTAAGCGATATTGAAATTGCGCAAATGGCAGAAATTGAAGCAATAAATAAAATTGCGGAAAAGATTCATATTCCGGAAAAATATGTTGAAAATTACGGCAAGTATAAGTCAAAGATTGATTACAGATATCTCCAAAATGAATTGAAAGACAAAGAAGACGGCAAGCTTATTTTAGTAACCGCAATAAATCCGACACCCGCCGGCGAAGGTAAAACCACCACCACCATCGGCTTGGGAGATGCTCTTTCCGGATTAGGAAAGAAAACAATTATTGCTCTTCGAGAACCTTCATTAGGTCCCGTATTCGGAGTTAAGGGAGGAGCAGCAGGAGGCGGATATGCCCAGGTTGTACCCATGGAAGATATAAACCTTCATTTTACGGGGGACTTTCACGCTATCGGGGCTGCTAACAACCTTCTTGCGGCAATGGTAGATAACCATATACATCAGGGGAACCAATTGGACATAGATATTAGAAGAATTGTATGGAGAAGAGCCGTAGACATGAACGACAGACAGCTTAGGCATATAGTAAGCGGTTTAGGCGGTAAAACTGAAGGTGTTGTCAGAGAAGATGGTTTTGATATTACGGTTGCATCTGAAGTAATGGCAGTATTTTGTCTTTCCAACGATATTATCGAACTTAAGGAAAATCTATCTAAAATAATTGTTGCATACAACAGAGCGGGAGAGCCTGTGACAGCAGGGCAATTGAAAGCTCACGGAGCCATGGCGGCACTATTGAAGGATGCTTTGAAGCCTAATTTGGTGCAAACATTGGAAGGAACACCTGCATTTATTCACGGAGGTCCATTCGCAAATATTGCTCACGGCTGTAATTCAGTCATAGCCACAAGGATGGCAAGTAAAATCGCAGACTACATCGTAACGGAGGCGGGTTTTGGAGCAGACTTAGGAGCTGAAAAATTTATTGACATAAAGTGCAGAAAGACGGGACTTAAGCCAAGCGCAGTGGTTATCGTAGCAACGGTAAAAGCATTAAAGCATAACGGCGGCGTGACAAAAGCAGAATTAGGGAATGAAAACTTGGAAGCGCTAAAAAGAGGAATT
The DNA here is from genome assembly GCA_036720515.1 of Sedimentibacter sp. Classification (GTDB taxonomy): domain Bacteria; phylum Bacillota; class Clostridia; order Tissierellales; family Sedimentibacteraceae; genus Sedimentibacter. The sequence goes on along the minus strand of DAIMMU010000007.1, from coordinate 3,330 downwards.
CCTAATTTATTAAAGCATGTGGAGAATATCACGCAAGTATTTAAAATACCTGCGGTTGTTGCAATAAATAAATTCCCTACAGACACGGAAGCAGAACTAAATTTAATAAAAGAAAAGTGTATGGATTTAGGAGTAAATGTAAAGTTATCAGATGTATGGGCAAAAGGAGGTAAAGGTGGAATCGAGCTTGCCGGTGAAGTATTAAAGCTTACAGAGCAGGAAAGCACAATGGAATTCGCCTATGAGACGGAAATTCCGATTAAGGATAAAATAAAAGCAATTGCAAGGAAGCTCTACGGTGCCGACGATGTGGAGTTTTCATCTAAGGCAAGTAAGGAAATTGCTAATTTTGAAAAATTGGGATTTGGAAATCTTCCGATATGCATGGCTAAGAATCAATATTCTTTGACGGATGATCCAAAGGTATTGGGAAGACCCACAGGCTTTAATATAACGATCAGAGACATAACCATATCAGCCGGAGCTGGATTCTTGGTAGCATTGACCGGTGATATAATGAAAATGCCGGGACTTCCTAAAGTACCTGCAGCTGAAAATATAGATATAGATGTTGACGGAAAAATAAAGGGACTGTTTTAAGGAACCTACCGCTCAGCATGGCACGACGGCGTTTCTCCGCCGTTTTTTTCTTTTGCCAGAGTTACTATTAAAACTCCAAGCAAGATAAGAAAGCATGCAAGTATATTTCTAATAGTCACGGGTTCATCCAAGAATAATATACCCATAACTATGCTTGTAATAGGTTCAAGCATTCCAACTATGCTTGTTACCGTTGGGCCTACATATTTAACTCCTAAGGCTACAAACGTATTTGCTAAAAATGAAACAAAGACAGCAACTAAAATTGTATAGAACCAACCTGTAAATGTCATTTTAAATACAAGGCCTTTACTTATAATACCAAAAATCAACAGGTATACTGATGAAAATATGGCAGTATAAAAGGTTATTATAAATGGGAATATAGTATTTAATTCGCTTTTATCCATAAATAGCAAATATCCCGCAAATAATACACCGGACAAAAAAGCCATGATTATTCCTGTCATATTGATACTGCCTTCAAAAAACAAAGTGATTCCGATTGTTGAAAGTATTAAAGATACTACCTTATCCCTGCTGATTTTATCCTTAAAAATAAGAATACATGCAGCAGTAACCAATACAGGATAAATATAATGAATTGTTGTACTCATTCCCACGGATATATAATTATAAGAACCATATAGAGAAAGTGCTGTCATGGAAGCTAAAAATCCCAGTATCGCAAACTTCTTGGATTGTTTTTTGTCTATTCTTAAAGATATTTTATTATATTTCAACATTACAAAAAAAAACGGAATTGAAAGGAAATTCCTGTAAAATGTCAGTGATATGGGATTACTTCCTTCCAGATACGTTAATTTTCCCAATATAGGAGTGAAGCCATAAATAAAGCCTGCCAATATGCCATAAGTAAGACCCCTTGTTTTATTCATAATGCCTCCCGATAATAACTCATTTTCCGCAGCACTTTTTATATTTTAACCCGGAGCCGCAGGGACATGGGTCATTTCTTCCTATTTTATCCCCTTTTACAACTGTTTTGGAACGATTGTATTCTTTTTTTATTTGTTTTATTTTTTCTTTATCAAAAATTTCTTCCCATTCCTTCATTCCATATAGCCATTCAGCCTTTGCATCATGCATATTCCATAAAAGCTTTTCAAAATCAAATTCTGCTTTTATTTCAGACTCTTCCGTTAAATTATCCAAAACCAACACTTCTTTGAAGCTTGAATTTGCTCCGTCCAAAAATCCAATGAATTCAACTTCAGCCATATTGTTTTTTTCTGCTAAATCTTTTATTTTTCCTTCAATAACAGGATTTTTAGCTTGAAGAATATTTCTATAACATTCTGTTTCCTTAGACATATATTCATTAAAAAATGTCTGATAATCTTCCTGAGTTTTAATGCTTTCCAAATTTTCTGTCCATTGTTTATATAAGCTCATAATTTCCTCCAATATTAAACTAAGTTTATTTTATCATGAAAAATAAAAAATACAAGATAAATGCATGAAAAAAAACGCTCTTGGAAGCGTCTTTTATGAAATAACAAGGTTTCCGTCTCAGCCTTCATTCCTCAGGCGGACTTTTATTTTTCCTTCAATAAATCTCTGATTTCCGAAAGCAGTTCTTCCTGGGTAGGTCCTGCAGGCTCAGCAGGTGCTTCCGGAGCAGTTTCCTTTTTAACAAGCTTTTCTCTTGATTTATTTATTAATTTGATAAATATAAAAATGGATAATGCTACAATCAGGAAATCAACCACATTTTGAATAAAATTACCATACATAATTGCCGCTTCCGGTTTAATTACAGTATCTCCTTCCATAACTGCTTCACTGAGTACATATTTCAATGATTTGAAATCCATTCCTGCCATTAAGTATCCTAATAGCGGCATTATTAAATCATTTACAACGGATGTTACAATTTTTCCGAAGGCACCACCCATTATAACACCTACTGCCAAGTCTAATACATTCCCTTGGAATGCAAACTTTTTAAAATCGTCCCACATTTACTTATCCTCCGTATATAAGGTATTTATTATAAGGCGACATTACTCTAAGGCTTACACCATGAAGTACACCAACTTAAGGGGCGTGCCCAATTCCTTATGAGACATATTATACCCAATTTCATGCGGCACTAACACAAAATTGACATAATTGGGGACATTCCTATTACCTACAGAGACTATCCTAAAATCAGAGGTGTGTCCCCTATACCTTATCAATTTTTATATGATATCTTGCGGTCGATTATGCCTATTTCAAAGCTGTCATCATAAGTGATATATCTTACTTTATCTTCAATTACCGTATTTTCCTTTCCTCCATTAAATACAACAAAGACAGTATTCTTTTGGGATGCTTTTTCAAGAATTTCCTTTAAAATTCTTATTTCCCTTTCATCATTTATATTGTTAATATCGCCGTTCATGGATAATACCAATACCTTATCTTCATAACTCATAAAGGATTTAATGTTGTTCCACATTGTAACATTGGCTGAACTCATTGTTCCATTTGAAATTATACCTTCAAAACATATGATGTCTCCATTGCCTTCATGATTATAATTACCTTGTGATACGGTTAATTTTTCAGTATGATTTGCAATTGCGGATGTTTTCATTTCATCTATGAACTGAGTTTCATCCACTAAACCAAGCTGTTTATCTTTAGGCTCATACATTATTCTTAAATTGTCAATATATATTGTTCCTGTATCTTTTCTTGTTTCATTTATTTCGGCTAAGT
>DAIMMU010000168.1:0-5564 GCA_036720515.1 Sedimentibacter sp. | reverse complement strand
GAAAACAGGCAGGGTGTTGAAAACATTGATGAAATAATTGAAGTATCCGACGGAATAATGGTTGCAAGGGGAGATTTAGGAGTGGAAATACCCGCAGAAGAGGTTCCCCTTGTTCAAAAAATGCTCATAAAGAAATGTAACGATACGGGAAAACCTGTTATTACAGCGACCCAAATGCTTGATTCAATGATAAGAAATCCAAGACCCACAAGGGCGGAGGTATCTGATGTTGCCACCGCCATATTTGAAGGAACAGATGCCATAATGCTGTCAGGAGAAACAGCCTCAGGCAGCTATCCGGTTGAAGCGGTAAAAACAATGGCAAGAATAGCCCTTATGATTGAAAAATCCTTAGATTACGAAGGAATGCTTGCAAGTAAAAGCAACAGCTCCAATCACAGCATAACAGATTCCATAAGCTATGCAACCTGTAAATCTTGCTTGGACTTGAAAGCATCCGCAATAATTTCCGCAACATCATCAGGCTATACGGCAGCAGCTGTTTCTAAATTCCGACCCGTTGCACCTATAATTGCCGCCACGCATGGTCAACAGGTTATGAGAAAGCTGGCGCTTTATTGGGGAGTATATCCCATAAGAATTGAAAGACTCTATTCCACCGACGATATACTCGAAAAATCCGTTAACAAAGCACTTGAACTTGGATATTTGGAAAACGGTGATTTAACAATAATAACGGCAGGAGTTCCGGTAGGAGTATTCGGCAGCACAAATTTACTAAAGGTGCATATCGTAAGTGAACTTCTTTATAAGAAAGTAGGAGTGGGAAAAGAAACTGTTTTCGGTAAAGCGGTAATAGCTAAAAATGAAAACGACTTAAGAGACAAATTTGATAATGGCGACATAATAGTAATGGCTTCAACCTATAAGGAGGTTGTGGAATACATGGAGAGAGCTTCGGCAATAATTGTTGAAGAAGGAGGTCTTACGTCCCATGCAATAATTGCCGGGCTCAGCTTAGGCAAAGAGGTTGTTGTAGGAGCAAAAGACTGTACCAAAATTATTAAAGACGGCGAGATATTGACTGTTAACGGCAAACTTGGAGTAGTGTACAGAGGTCAGGCAAATATTATGTAACGGAGGATACAGCAATAGATAAATATAAAAGCATTTTAAAAATATCGCTTCCCATATTGATTGCATCATTGATTATTTTATTAATAGTATTCAGCCCCGGAACATACAGATGGATTGTGAACTCCTTTAAGCCTGTAATATATGCATTGATAATTGCATATCTTTTAGATTCTTTAGTCATGCTTTTTATGAAGAAGCTTAAAGTAAACAGAGCACAGGGGATACTTCTTGCATGCTTGATTGTAATAGGATTGCTGGGATTTTTAATTTACAAAATTTTACCCCAAATGGTGGAAAACATCAACAACATAATGTCTTATATAATGTACGGAGATGTTGATATCGCACAAATAGTAGCGGATTTAAGAAATAAAATAGACAACCGCTATGTTCAGTACCTGACAGACTATATTTTGCAGGCAAGCGAAACGATCAGAGATATTATCAACAAGCTTTTGGTACAATTATATAATATAGTCATGTCGCTGATTTCTAATATAGGTTCAAGTACATTAACAACGGTTACAAGCTTCATTATAAATATTTATATGCTCTCAGAGAAGGAAGATATACTTGCCCGGGGCAGAAGATTTATACATGCTTACTTTAATGAAAAAAAATCAAAAGAGATACTATATATATTCAGAAAAGCAAACAAAATATTTAAAAGCTTTTTAAACGGAAAACTGTTGGATTCCACCATAGTGGGAATAATTTGCGTCATAGCCTTTACAATTGCAAGGGTTCCATACGCCCCTTTAATGGGAACACTGATAGGATTTTTTAATATAATACCCTATTTTGGTCCTATAATAGGCTCCGTTCCGGTTGTTTTGGTATCATTCTTCATAGATCCTCCTAAAGCTTTGACGGCTTTAATAATTATAATAATAATACAGCAGATAGACGGAAACTTTTTAGATCCGCGTATTGTGGGAGAAAATGTGGGGGTAAGCCCCTTCTGGATTATAACAAGCGTTACCGTGGGGGGCAATCTTTTTGGTATTCCGGGGATGATCCTTGGAGTACCGGTTGTAGTTCTCTTTAAAACAATTATCGAAGAATCCATAGAAATGCGTCTTATGGAAAAAGGCAAGGAAGATATAGAAAAAAACAATCTCCGAAAGTAACTCTCAACTGACGTATTTTTAAAACTGAGTTTAAAGCAAAAATTAAAGGGTATATCAGTAATAAGAGCTTAAATTAAATGAGAGAAACAACTCATATTTTAGCAAATAATAATATAGGAGGTTTTTATGAAGTTAAAAGGTAAAACTGCAGTCGTAACAGGCGCCAGCTCAGGAATGGGAAGGGATATTGCATATCATTTCGCTAAAGAAGGAGCAAATGTTATAGCTGTTGCCCGACGTGCCGAAAGATTAAATGAATTGGTTGAACATACAAAGGATTTTGAAGGTAAGGTGGTTGCTTTTTCAGCCGACATAACAGACAAAGGTAAAGTAGAAGAAATGGTTGATGAAGCCGTGAAATTATTTGGCAGGATGGATATTCTTGTTAATAATGCCGGTATAATGGATGATATGAGCGGCGTCGGCAATGTAAACGATGAAATGTTTGATAAAGTTTTTGATGTAAACGTAAAGGCAGCATTGTATGCTATGAGAAAGGCGGTAAAACACTTCGAAGAAGCCGGCGGCGGAGTGATAATTAACGTGGCATCCGTAGGAGGCTTATACGGCGGTGTTGCAGGAGCTGCATACACGGCAAGCAAACATGCGGTAGTCGGATTAACTAAAAATACAGCATTTATGTATGCATTGAAAAATATAAGATGCAATGCAATTTGTCCGGGTGGAATAGCAACTGAAATTGGACAAAGCGAATTCATGAAAAATATAAATCAAGAAGGTGCAGCACGTACAGGAATAGGATTAGCTTTGAATCCACGTTTCGGTCAAGGCAGCGAAATAGCATCGGTTGCTGTTTTCTTGGCAAGTGACGATGCATCGTTTGTAAACGGTCAGTGTATAGCAGTAGACGGCGGTTGGAGAGCATATTAATAATAATGGCGGGTCATTCGCAGTTAGGAATCTCTATTTTTTAAATGGAGGTTCTTTTTTTTATGATAATAATTATTTTCAAAGGTGTTAATAAAATTTATCAAATTTTTATTGACAAATTTTACAATATGAATATAATATATATATGATATCAAAATGATATCGTATAAGGAGGAGATAAAATGTCTGATTCAAATAAAGATAAATTGATTACCAAAGAAATTATTCCAAATGCAATGAATGGTATGTTTATGCTGATTCTCAATATTGTATTGATGTTAGGCTCTGCACTTTTGTTTTTTTTCAGCATTAGCTCAGGCTATGGCAATCTTAGGTTTATGATGATTATTATCAGCTGCATATATTTTTTCATTATAGGACCGATTTTGTTTGCCGGGCTTAAGGTATTAAAACCGAATGAAGCACTTGTTCTTACATTATTCGGAAAATATTACGGCTCACTAAAGAATGAAGGATTTTATTTTGTAAACCCTTTTGTGACAGCCACTAACCCTTCTTTACCGGTTGCGTCAACAGCGACAATCTCTTTAGAAGGAACAAATAAAGATAAAAATAATCCGGAACTGAATTTACACTTGAGAAGCAAGAAGCTATCGTTAAAAACAATGACATTAAACAATGATAAGCAAAAAATCAACGATGCATTGGGAAATCCGATTACCATCGGTATAGTAGTTATTTGGAGAGTTGTAAATACAGCTAAAGCAGTTTTCAATGTGGATAATTATACCGAATACTTATCAATTCAATGTGATTCGGCTTTGAGAAATATTGTTAGGCTTTACCCGTATGACACATTCGGGGATGATAATGAAAAAACCTTAAGAGGCAGCAGTCAGGAAGTGGCTAAAAAACTTTTGGAAGAAATCCAGGAAAAAGTAGAAGTTGCCGGTCTTGAAATTATTGAGGCAAGAATTACCCATTTGGCATATGCACCCGAAATAGCTGCAGCAATGCTTCAGAGGCAACAGGCTTCGGCTATAATAGATGCAAGGCAAATGATTGTTGAAGGCGCCGTAGGAATGGTGGAAATGGCATTGGCTAAACTCAGTGAAAATGAAATAGTACAGCTTGATGAAGAAAGAAAAGCAGCCATGGTAAGCAATCTTTTAGTTGTTCTTTGCGGCAATAAGGATGCCCAGCCGATAGTTAACTCAGGCTCCCTTTATTAGAGTTGAAAATTTAAAAGAAAGGAGCTGGTGATAATAGAAAAGGAAAAAAAGGAAAAAGAAAAAAAACAGCTGTTACTGAGATTATCATCATCTCTTTGGGAAGAATTGGCTGAATGGGCTGAAGATGATTTTCGTTCCATAAACGGGCAAATAGAATATTTGCTTAATGAATGCGTAAAGCACAGAAAAGGATCAAATAAAAAACCTGTCGATTAAGACAGGTTTAATTATTTCTGTAACATTTATTTGTTAGTCATCCATTGATGTTGACCTTGTACGGCAACCACCGCCGCCTGCTCCGCCTACGGAATTCTCATCAATTTGTCTCGGGAACAAACGTGGGAATGTGGGGCATATAGATGCCTGCTCAGGAGATAACTCTACAAAACCGGTAGAAAGAACGCATAGCTGAACAGGTACAACTATTTTCTTTTCACAGGAGATACAAAGTGAAATAATGAGATTTACAGATAATACTCCTGTTCTCGGGTCAATTATAAAGTCTCTTTGAATGCTGTTTGTGGCAAGCCTTACAACACAATCTAAGTTGCAGAATTCGGTGAACCTTGGCAGAAATGCAGTATCAAATACCGAAGGTACACAGATTTCAAAGAAATTAGTTAATGTCAAAGGATTACATTCGGGAGCAATTTCAACTACTGCCGACAATGTTACTATACTTTCATTGGTCGAATTGCATGGTGATACAACTAAATCCATTTCAATTTCAATGCATCCCGAAACTTCAATGTTTTGAGTTCCGAATATCGGAGTACCCAATTCTTCTTCATCACAGAACGATGTATCTGCATATACCAATCTTTGGCTCAGTGTTCCGTCGGGTCCAATAACCTTGTAGTCGCATCCGTCTTCTTTTTTAACGAATTGTCCTCCTGATAATGTAGTAATAGGATTAATTTTTAAATTGCATTCATCCTTAATATTATCAGGGTTGAAAAATTTTCTGCATCTAATGTCTGCTATTCTTATAATGTTCGATCCGCATCCTAACGGTGGTTCAAAACATGTATCCTGTGCTGTTTTTAATCCTTGTAAGTTAAATAAAACTGCATCATAAACTTTTTGTACGTATATGGGTTCTGTTACTACATTTCTTAATGTACCATCCCAATCACAACCGGACTGACCCGTACAGCATCTATCTGCAATACCACCAGTTCCCAAAACTGTGTCATTTTTATTTGAGCATTTCATGCTGGCATAACCTCCTCATAATTTACTGTTACTTTAC
>DAIMMU010000167.1:0-5581 GCA_036720515.1 Sedimentibacter sp. | reverse complement strand
GCATCTCAAACATTCCATATACAACTGGTTTTTTGTTTTCCACCATTATTTTACCCTTAGCAATTACTGTATCGACATCTAAGCTTTCGTCCAGCAAACATAAATCGGCATCCATGTTTACATCAATTCTTCCCTTTTTTCTTAGCTTTAATATTTTAGCGGCATTTGATGTGATGGCTCTTATTGCAATTTCAAGAGGTATTTCTTCCTTAAATACGCATTCCTTAATCGCTTTGATTAAACACACTGACTTTCCTACACCTATACCTACGAATTCCTTTTTCTCGTTAAATATGGGCAAGCTTCCCTGTCCGTCAGAGGATAAAGTAAAATTATCAATATTAACATCTTCATCTAAAAGCCTCTTTAGTCCCTTGCTGAATCTTACCTCACCATCTGTTTCTTCCCAGAAATCAGGGTCCTCACTGCCTGTAAAATCAATATATCCTCCGCCCTTGGCATATGAAACACACTCTTCAAACAATTCGGGATTTCTGTTTATATGGGTAGGTAAAAATTGTGTAATGGGTATTTCGGTTTCTTTAACGGCTCTTTTCAGCATATCAATTTTCCTTTTACCGTCACCTAAATGAATATTGATTATGCCGGCTTTTCCGGATAACATACCCCCAACTCTGACATCAGCAACCGCTCTGATAAATTCGTCAAAGGAAGGCTGTGATGAACGGTGGTCCGATATTGCGACTTCACCTATACCAATAACTTTGTCAATAACCATAATATCCTTCATTATTTCGCCGGTTATTGTTTTAAAAGGAAGTCTGTAGGAGCCCGAATAAATATATGCGGTAATTCCTTCTTCTTCTAAGCCTCTTGCTTTTGCCAGAAGGGAAACTAAATCTCTTGCCACACCGTCGGTTCCCAAGCATCCTACAACAGTTGTAACACCTGCCGAAGTAAGTCCCGAAAGCGTGGCTTCGGGAGTTCTTGTGGCAAAGCCCCCTTCACCCCCTCCGCCTATAATATGTACATGAGAATCAATAAAACCGGGTACTAATTTTTTGCCCCTTGCGTCAATTTCCGTTACCTTAAGGTAAGTATCAGCCCCCATGAATATGTTGTTATCTATAGCGGCTATTTTATCATTGACTATCAAAACATCCTTAACACCCATATTTTCAGGCGCATAAACTTCTGCATTTTTGATTAATATAATCATAAATACCTTCCTTTCTTACTTTAATTATAATTATTTTATCGTAATTTTATGGAAACAGCAACAACAATTGCTAATCCCCTTTTTATTATTTCTTGCTTAACGTATATAAATCCTTTCTCAAATGCTTTAACAATGGCAGCTCATTTCTTACCTTTTTAACATAATCCAAATCAACTTCCTGAATTATGTATCCTTCTTTTTCATCCATTCTGTTTATAACATTGCCCCAGGGTGATACAACTATAGAATTTCCGTAGGAGTGGTATGATGCTTCATAATCCCTTGCAGGAGAAACTCCTATTGTATAAACCTGATTGTCAAGAGCCCTTCCCCTGAAATTTAACTCCCAGTGGGCAGGACCTGTAGTCATGTTAAATGCAGCCGGGAATATAATAACTTCGGCACCTTCCATAACCATAAGTCTGCTTAATTCAGGGAATCTTATATCATAACATACCCCCAAGCCGATTTTACAAAATTCAGTATCAAAAACCGTTACATCTCTTCCCGGTGAGAGGACATCCGATTCCTTAAAATACTGTCCTCCTTCAACATCAATATCAAAAAGATGCATCTTCCTGTGCCTGGCTATTTGTCTTCCTTTTCTGTCAAATACATATGAAGTGTTGTAAATGTTATTCATTTTTAACTCGGGAATTGTTCCTGCTACAACATAAATACCTGATTTGCTTGCGGCATCACTCATTTTTGTACAGGCATATCCGCCCTCTTCCTCGCCGTACTCTTTAAAAAATGAATTGTCGTAAGGACAGCAAAACATTTCAGGGAAAACTGCCATATCAGCTCCCTCCTTAGCTACATGCTCAATTAAATTCACCGCATTCTCAATGTTTTTTCTTTTATCCCCAAAAACAAAGGTCTGCAATAATGCAACTTTAAACTTTTCCATATGACCTCCCCATAAGTACAAAAGAGCTGCTGTAAGGTTAATCTCTTACAACAGCATTTTTTTATTCCAATTCTGCTATTAATTCTCCCGTTACTACCCGCTGTCCTTCTTTAACGTGTATTTTGTGCACATTTCCCGACAGAGGAGCTATAACATTTGTTTCCATCTTCATTGCTTCCAATATTGCAATCGGCTGCCCCGCAGTTACCTTTTCACCTGCTTTTACAAGTATTTTAAATACATTGCCGGGAATATTTGCCCCTATTTCAAATTGATTGCCTGTGTCTGCCATAACCTTTTCTACATCCATATTCTTAGATGTAACAGCATTTTTATCTTTTATAGTAACTACTCTGTTATTTCCGTTGACTTCAAATGTCAAATCCTTTGTGCCATTGTCATTTGTTTTAATATCAACTAATTTTATGCTTAACTTTTTGCCTTCAGCTATTTTGACCCCGCAGGTTTCTCCTTCCTCCAAGCCATGGAAGAAAATGTCGCTTCCCATCATTCTTAAGCTCACTTCTTCTTTGCTGCTCTTTAAATAATCTTCAAAAACCTTCGGATAAAGGGCATAGCTTAATGCTTCTTCGTCAGTTCCCTCAATTTCGTATTTTTCGCGAAGCATTTTTTTAATCGAATCAAAGTCCTCAGGAGGCAATAGTTCGCCCGGTCTGCATTTAATCGGTTCCCTGTCCCTAAGTATCAGCTTGCTTAATTCTTCCGGAAATCCTCCTTCCGGCTGACCCATCATTCCTTCAAAGTAAGACACGATTGAATCCGGAAAATCCATGTCCTTAGCTTTTTCATATATATTTTCTTCATTCAGATTATTTTGCACCATAAATATTGCCATATCCCCCACTGCCTTTGAGGAAGGTGTTACCTTAACTATATCACCAAGCATCTCATTTACCGTCTTAAACATGTCCTTAACATCATCAAACCTATGACCTAAGCCGAAGCTTTCAACCTGAGGCTTTAAATTAGAATACTGACCGCCGGGTATTTCATATTTGTAAATTTCCGCAGTTCCCGCTTTTAATCCTGATTCGAATTTATTATAAACAGGTCTTACCGCTTCCCAATAATCGGAAATTTTCTGCATGTTATCTAAATTTAATTTCGTATCTCTTTCTGTATTCATCATAGCGGCAATAACAGAATTTAAAGGAGGCTGACTTGTTAACCCTGCCATAGAGTTAAATGCTGTATCGCAAATATCCACTCCTGCATTTGCGGCTGCAAACACTGTAACCACACCGTTGCCGCTGGTATCGTGAGTATGGAGGTGGATAGGAATTGTAAGCTCATTTTTCAGTGCCCTTATCAGCTTATCTGCTGCCATTGGTTTTAATAATGCCGACATATCCTTGATAGCTAAAATATGTGTTCCTCTTTCTTCTAACTTTTTAGCCATGTCTACATAGTATTTTAATGTGTATTTATCTCTGTTCTCATCAAGAATGTCTCCTGTATAGCATATGCTTGCTTCAGCAATTTTTCCCTGATTCAAAACTTCATCTATAGCAATTTCCATTCCCTCCATCCAATTTAAGGAATCAAAAATTCGATACACATCTATTCCTGCTTTGGCTGATGCTTTTACAAATTCTCTGATTACATTGTCCGGATAATTCTTATATCCAACCGCATTTGCACCTCTTAAAAGCATCTGAAACAAAATATTGGGTATCTTTTCCCTCAGGGTTTTAAGTCTTTCCCAAGGGTCTTCCTTTAAAAATCTATAAGCCACGTCAAAAGTAGCTCCTCCCCACATTTCAATTGAAAACAAATCATTTGCCAAATGTGCCATGGAAGGTGCTATCTTTTCCATATCGACCGTTCGGACACGGGTTGCCATCAGTGACTGATGTGCATCACGCATTGTAGTATCAGTTAACATCAGTCTTTTTTGCTTTAATACAAAGTCCGAAACAGCTTTTGGTCCTTTCTCGTCAAACAGCTGCTTAAGTCCGGGTTTAATTTGAAGACCATTGATATCAGGTTCTCTCGGAACATCAAATTGCGGTTTTATTCCCTTTGTTTCGTTTACAACTATATTCCCTATATAATTTAATACTTTTAATTCCTTGTCTTCTCCGCCCCTTACATTTAACAGCGAAGGGTTTTCGGCGATAAAACCGGTATGGCACTGTCCTTTTTTAAATGTTTCATGGTTCAAAACATTTAATAAAAACCCTATATTTGTTTTAACACCATGTATTTTTATTTCTCTCAATGCTCTTGCATTCTTGTTTATGGCATCGCTGAAGCTCCTTGAATGAGTAATAACTTTGACTAATAGGCTGTCATAATATGGGCTTATTTCGGCTCCCGAAAAACCGTTGCCGCCGTCAAGTCTGACACCGAGACCTGAACCTGTGCGGTACATATCAATTTTGCCTGTGTCGGGTGCGAAGTTATTGGCAGGATCTTCGGTAGTTACCCTGCATTGTATCGCGTAACCTGAATGTTTAACATCTTCCTGCGATTTTATATTTATTTCTTCGGAATCCAATCGGTATCCCTCGGCTATTAAAATTTGCGACTGCACAATATCTATACCCGTTACCATTTCCGAAACCGTATGTTCAACCTGTATTCTTGGATTCATTTCTATAAAATAATGGTTCCCTTCATTATCCACTAAAAACTCAAGGGTCCCTGCATTCCTGTAATTTACTGATCTTGCCAACTTTAGTGCATCATTGCATATTACCTGCCTTTGCTCTTGTGTAATACTTATTGCAGGTGTAAATTCCACAACCTTTTGATGTCTTCTCTGAATGGAGCAGTCTCTTTCGTATAAATGCACAATATTTCCATAATTGTCGCCTAAAACCTGAACTTCAATATGTTTCGGATTTTCTAAAAATTTTTCAATAAAAATATCATCTATTCCGAATGCTTTTTTAGCTTCACTTTGAGCGCTTCTGAATTCTCTTAACAAGTCTTCTTCACGCCATGCGATACGCATGCCTCTGCCTCCGCCTCCGGCAGAAGCCTTGAGAATAACCGGATATCCGCAGAAACCGGCAAACTTTTTAGCATCTTGCTCAGACTTAACAGCTTCCTCAATCCCGGGGATAGTAGGTACCCCTACTGCATTTGCCGCTATTTTTGACTTGATTTTGTCGCCTAATTTATCCATCATAATATGATCCGGACCTATAAACACAATTCCTTCGCCTTCGCATTTACGTGCGAACTCAACATTTTCAGACAAAAAACCATACCCCGGATGAATCGCATCGACACCCTTGGATTTTGCTAAACTAATAATTTCATCAATTCCCAAATATGCATCGACCGGTGACTTTCCCTTCCCGATTCTGTAGGATTCATCGGCTTTAGTCCTAAACAGTGAATTTTTATCTTCTTCGGAATATATGGCAACACTTCTTATTCCAAGTTCTTCACAAGCTCTGAATACTCTGATTGCAATTTCCCCTCTGTTGGCAACCAGAACTCTTTTAAACTTTTTCATA
>DAIMMU010000166.1:0-5636 GCA_036720515.1 Sedimentibacter sp. | reverse complement strand
GTATGACTTGACCCAATTTCTTCGACCATAGGGAGAAAGAAATTGATGGTAAGTCAACCGCACAGAATGCCAAATTTGTGCGACGCAAGGAGCAGACAAATTTGTTGCATTTCCCTGCGTATGACTATTATACGGACTCAATTTCATTTGTATTACATAATATAAGGAGGACATTATGCATAAAAAATTATTTATTCCGGGACCAATAGAAGTAAAAGAGGAAATATTAAGTAAAATGGCAACGCCGATGATTGGTCACAGAAGCAAGGATGCGTCAAATCTTCAAAGAGACATTTCTAATAACCTTAGAAAACTATTTTTTACGGAAAATGAAATTTTATTGTCAACATCCTCGGGAAGCGGATTAATGGAAGCGGCGGTACGATGCTGCACCAAAGAAAAAGCAGCAGTATTTTCAATCGGATCATTTGGTGACAGATGGCACGAAATGGCTGTTTCAAATGGAATTAATGCTGATTTGTTTAAATCGGAATTAGGAAGTATAACATCACCCGATATGGTAGATGATGTATTGTCAACAGGCAAATATGATTTAGTTACAATAACTCACAATGAAACATCAACAGGAGTTATGAATCCAATTGATGAAATCAGCAAGGTTATAAAAAAATATCCTGAGGTAATATTTTGTGTTGATACAGTAAGCTCTGCCGGAGGAGTAAAGGTAGAAACGGACAAACTTGGAATAGATATATGTATAACATCTTCGCAAAAAGCATTGGGGCTGCCTCCGGGACTTTCCATATGCACCATATCAAAAAGAGCTGTCGAAAAGGCAAGAACAATTAAAAACAGAGGTTATTACTTAGACTTGGTACAATTGTATGATACAATCAAAAAGAAAGATTACCAATATCCGTCAACGCCTAATCTATCATTAATGTTTGCATTAAACTACCAATTGGATCTAATAATGAAGGAAGGATTGGACAATAGATTTAACAGACATTTGACAATGGCTGAATATACAAGAAACTGGGCGAAAAAGAATTTTGATTTATTTCCTGATGAAAAATATGCATCAGTAACTCTTACAACAGTGAAAAACACTCTTAATATCAGTGTAAAAAAATTAAATGAAGAATTAGGCAATAGAGGTTTCGCCATTTCCAACGGTTATGGTGATTTAAAGGAAAAGACATTCAGAATTGCACATATGGCGGATTTAACTTTGGAAGATGTTAAGGAGCTTCTTTTAAATATAGATGATATCCTATCAATTTCCTAAATAAAAATTAATTAATCGGGGGATAAAAATGTATGATTTAAACAATATAAGCAGTTACTTAAATACAAATATAATAGGGCAGTCAATCATTCAATATGACAGCTTAAATTCAACATTTGCCAAGGCTAAGAATATATTTGGGACATGTCCTGACGGAACGGTAGTTCTGTCCGAAAATCAGTCGGAATGTGTATTAAGATTTGGAAATGAATGGGTATGCTTGCCGGATAAAAATATTTATATAAGTATTATTCTGAAATCTGTAAATAATAATTATCTGCTTCCTTTAATCGATGCGGTTGGCTGTTCTTCTATATTGAAATCTATATTTGATTTATATAACTTAGACTGCAAAATAAAATGGCCAAATGATATTATTATAAATGGGAATAAGGCGGCATCCGTAAAGGGTGATATTGCGGGCAAGGGAGCAGGTATAATTTTATCATTAAATATAAATGTCAATATGGAAGAAAAAATAGAAAATTTGAAAAACACTTCAATCAGAATCGAAAAAGGAGAAGCTGTAGAAAGAGAATTGCTTATCGGAAACATATTAAACAATATCGAGTATCATTATGATGAGTTGATAAGCACAGGGAAGGCTTCCAAAGCAGTTGACTTATATAATGAAAGCTTGTTGTTTTACAATAAAGAAATAGGAGTGGTCAAGAGAGGCAGAAAGACAGTAAGAAAAGTTGTTGCTAAAAGAATTGATAGTGATGGATGGCTTAGTGTAATCAATGAAAAAGGTAATGAAGAAATATTAAGTCCGGGAGATACAATAATACAATATGAAGAAACTTAAAATAGGAAGCATTGAAATAAATACCAATGTTGTGCTTGCCCCCATGGCAGGAGTAACCGACATAACATACAGAACTATCTGTAAAGAAATGGGAGCAGGCTTGGTGTATACTGAAATGATAAGCGCAAAGGGGCTGTACTATCAGGGTACAAAAACAGAGGATCTTATGAAAATAAATGAAAAGAACAGACCTGTAGCTGTGCAAGTTTTTGGAAGTGATCCTGACATAATGTCATATGTTGTTGAAAAATATATTAATAATAGAAACGACATTGATATTATTGATATCAACATGGGTTGCCCGGCACCTAAAATAGTTAAAAATGGGGACGGCTGCGCGCTTATGAAGACACCTGAGTTAGCAGGCAAAATTATCAACAAAATAAAAAGGGTGGCAAATAAACCGGTTTCAGCTAAAATAAGGTCAGGATGGAGTGCAGATTTCATTAATGCTTCAGAATTTTCAAAGAATTTAGAGTTTAACGGTTTAGATATGATTGCCGTCCATGGCAGAACCAGGGAACAATTTTATACAGGTAAGGCTGATTATAAAATTATTAATGAAGTAAAAAAAGGTGTTAATATTCCTGTTGTAGGTAACGGAGATATTTACAGTCCGGAAGATGCCGTCAAAATGATTGAAGAAACAAATTGCGATGCGGTTATGATAGGCAGAGGTATTTTAGGCAACCCCTGGTTAATTATGAATACCGTTAAAATTTTAAACAATGATACAGATTTTTATATACCTTCGCCATTTAATAAAATCAATATGATAAAGAGGCATGCATCTATGCTTGTGAATGAATTGGACGAAAAGATAGCGATTTTAGAAATGCGGAAATTTGCTGCATGGTACATGAAGCATATGAGAAGTTCTTCGGAAATTAGAAATAATATAAATAGAATTACATGTGTAGAGGAATTACATCGAATTTTAGATGAATATATTGAAATTAACGATTTAAAATGAGGCTTAATCAAGTCCTGATTAATAATTTGAGATAAATTAACAAATATCTTGACAATGGTCTGTTACTTGATTATAATGTTCTAATTAATTGAAAGATTTGCCATCAAGTTATCATAATATATTAATAAGTTATCATAATATATTAAAATGATAATACAATGAAAATACAATGAGATATACATTGGATGGTATGAAATGCAAGTATTAAAAGCTACATTATTAAAAGGAGCAATAATATGAAGAATAATGAAACTTTAATTACAGCTGAGGGTTTGGAAGAATTAAAAAGGGAATTGGAAGAATTAAAATTAGTAAAAAGAAAAGAAATATCAGAAAAAATCAAAGCAGCTTTAGCCTTTGGGGACATAAGCGAAAATGCCGAATACGATGAAGCTAAAAATGAACAAGCAAACGTTGAAACACGAATTGCAAAGCTTGAGCTTATGATAAAAAATGCTAAGGTAATAAAAGCAACTAAACAAAAAGGAATTGTCAGCATAGGATCTAAGGTTAAAATAAAGGATTTGGAATTTGATGAGGAAATGGAATATACAATAGTAGGTTCCGCCGAGGCAGACCCGTTTAAAGGAAAAATATCGAATGTTTCACCTTTGGGAAGGGCATTATTAGGTAAGAAATTTGGTGAAATTATTGAAGTTGCATCTCCTGCAGGAGATATGATAAAATATGAAATATTAACCGTTTAAATAAAACATAACAAATGACAAGGTGGTGTTTAAGTTGGGTGAACAACAAACAGCTGATTTAAGGCAGGTAAGAATTGATAAACTAAATGCTCTAATTAATGCAGGAAGAGACCCCTATAAAATTTCGAAATACGTGGTAACATCTAATTCAAAATATATCAAAGATAATTTTGAAGAAATGGAAGGGAAATTAGTATCAATTGCCGGAAGAATAATGTCTAAGAGGGGACAGGGAAAAGTTGGATTCTACGATATTCAGGACCAATCGGGAAGAATTCAAA
Source organism: Sedimentibacter sp. (assembly GCA_036720515.1). Classification (GTDB taxonomy): domain Bacteria; phylum Bacillota; class Clostridia; order Tissierellales; family Sedimentibacteraceae; genus Sedimentibacter. Next base: position 1,618 of record DAIMMU010000166.1, on the reverse strand, counting down.
TGTTTGTTAAATTAGACCACATAGGCGAGGAAGAATACAATTGGCTTAAAACCTATGATATTGGTGATATCGTCGGTGTTAAGGGTGAAGTTTTCAAAACAAAAACGGGAGAAGTTTCCGTAAGAACAGAGGAAATTAAGCTTTTATCTAAGTCTTTGCAGACTCTTCCTGAAAAGTTCCATGGATTAAAGGATATGGACTTAAGGTATAGACAAAGATATGTGGATTTAATAGTTAATCCTGAAATAAAAGAAATATTCTTAATGCGTAATAAAATCATAAGAGGTATAAGGGAGTATTTGGACGGTGAAGGGTATTTAGAGGTTGAAACTCCTATTTTAAGTCCAATTGCTGGCGGCGCCAATGCAAGACCATTTATCACTCATCATAATACATTGGATATAGACATGTATATGCGTATTGCAAATGAGTTGTTTTTAAAGAGACTTGTAGTCGGGGGTCTTGGTGACGGTGTTTATGAAATGGGAAAGATGTTTAGAAATGAAGGAATGGATGCAAATCACAATCCTGAGTACACTGCCATGGAAGTTTATAAACCATATGCAGACTTCAATGATATGATGACATTAACTGAAAATATCGTGGCATATGTTGCAAAGAAAGCAAGAGGAACAACTAAAATAGAATTCCAAGGCAAGATGATAGATTTTACTCCGCCATGGAGAAGAGTGAAGATGCAGGATATGGTTAAACAATATGCAGGAGTTGACTTTGATTTGGTTAATACTGACGAAGAAGCCATAGCAATCGCAAAAGAAAGAGGAATTGAAATCACGCCGCTTATGACCAGAGGTCACGTAATAAGCGAATTGTTTGAAAAGTATTGTGAAGATCATTTGGAGCAACCAACATTTGTAACTCATCATCCTGTTGAAATATCACCTTTGGCAAAGAGAAATGTTGAGGACCCAAGATTAACAGACAGATTTGAAGCATTTGCAAATACATGGGAAATCGCAAACGCATTTTCCGAGTTAAATGACCCCATAGATCAAAGAGAGAGATTTGAAGCGCAGGTAAAACAAAAGGAAGCCGGAGATGACGAAGCTCATATGATGGATACTGATTTCATAAATGCAATCGAAGTAGGTCTTCCTCCAACGGGCGGACTTGGTATCGGCATTGACAGAGTTATAATGTTAATAACCAACCAGCCTACAATAAGGGATATTATATTGTTCCCTACAATGAAACCTTTAGAATAGTAATTAATAAAGAGGGCAGCGCAGCTGCCCATTTTTTTTAGTGGAATATAACACTTAGCGTAAAATAATTAAATAATTAATTGACACTATCGTGAAAAAAATGGTAGTTGACATTGGTATATATAAGTGGTAAACTAATCAAGTTGTCAAAAGACAAGCAATTACCCCGAGGGGGTACAATCGTACAAGAAAAAATTAACAGTTGACACATAAGAAAATTAGTGTTAAACTGACATTCCTGTCTCAAAAGGACAGCGAGCAGCAACAAAGAAATAAATATAAATTAACGGTTGACAGCATCGGATTGATGTGATAAACTGTTCAAGCTGTCCTTAAGAGACGGCACCGAACTTAGACAATAAAACAGCATAAGAAACCTTTGAAGATGCCCT
>DAIMMU010000165.1:0-5644 GCA_036720515.1 Sedimentibacter sp. | reverse complement strand
GTATGAAGATTTTTTATATCCAATAATATATCAGATTCTTTTTCTTGCATATTATCACTCCTTTCTTACTGTGTCAATTTAGGGTCTAATGCATCTCTTAACCCATCACCAAGTAAATTAAATGACAGTACCGTCAAAAATATTGCAAGACCCGGGAAGAATGTCATATGCCAATTTAATCCTACATATGCTCTGCCTGTGCTTAATTGAAGACCCCACTCAGGGCTTGGTGCCTGTGCACCCATTCCTAAAAAGCTTAAACTTGATGCCGTCAATATTGATGAACCTATGTTCATTGTATAATAAACTATTATTTCTGACATGGCACCGGGAAGTATATGTTTAAACAAAATTCTTCCATCACTGGCTCCTAAGCTCTTTGCAGCCTGTACATATACGGATTCTTTCTGAGATAAGGTACTGCTTCTCACTATACGCGCAAAGGACGGTGCGGAGAATATTGCAACCGCTATAACAACATTAAATATACCAGGCCCTAATATAGCCATAATTCCTATTGCCAATATTGTACCGGGGAATGCAAACAATGTATCACATATTCTCATTATAACACTGTCAATAAATCCACCGTAGTAACCGCTTATTAAACCTAAAATTGTACCTACAACAGCTCCTACCGTTACAGAGGATAAACCAACGGCCAATGATATTCTCGCTCCTAAAATTACTCTGCTGAAGATATCTCTTCCGAACTCATCCGTACCGAACAAATGGTTTTGAGAGGGAGATTGCAATACACTTGAATAGTCATATTCGTCCACTCCGTATGGAACAATCATTTCTCCGATAATTGAAAAAACCACAAGAAGCATTAAAAATGCCAATGCTGCAATTGCTGTTTTTTGTTTTTTAAATTTCATTAAAAACTCTTTAAAAGGAGTTCTTATTTCTTCTTTTTCTTCAAGTTCTTTTTCTTTTGCCACAGTTTTTCCCCCTTTCTATTGTAGTTTAATTTCCGGATTTAATGCCGCATATAATAAATCTACCAATAAATTTATCAATACGAAGTGTAATGAGAATATTAGTATTAAAGATTGTATCATAGGATAATCTCTATAATTAACCGAATCTATCAATAAGCTTCCCAATCCCGGAAAAGCAAATACCGATTCGGTTACAACTGAGCCTCCCAATAAAAATCCAAATTGTAATCCTATTACTGTAACAACCGGTATCATTGAATTTCTGAAAACATGTTTCCAAATAATCTTTCTTTCCGTCAATCCCTTAGCATGAGCAGTTCTTATATAATCATTTTTCATAATTTCTATGATTGATGATCTTGTAAATCTTGCAATTATTGCGGCAACACTGGCACCTAAAGTTATTGACGGAAGTACTAAACTTCTTAATCCATCTGCTCCTACAGTAGGAAACAACTTTAGGTTAACTGCAAATATTTGTATCAACATAAGACCTAACCAGAATGAGGGCAATGATATACCTGAAACTGCAAATGTCATACCGAAATAGTCCTGCCATTTCGATCTGTTCTTTCCCGAAAAAACACCTATTATTATTCCAAATACCACCGACCATGCAAGACTTGAAATAGTTAATCTGACTGTATTTGAATATCTTAAACCAATTTCATATGTTACCGGTCTTTTTGTTTTTAAAGATGTTCCCATATCCCCTTTTAATAAACCCAGCATATAGTCTTTATATTGGTCAAGAACAGGTTTATTTAAACCAAGTGACTCTCTAATCATCTCAACGTCTTCTAATGTTGCATCAGGTCCAGCAACCCTTCTTGCGGGATCACCGGGAATAAATCTTACAAACATGAAAACAAAAATAGAAATTAATATAAGAGTTGGAATAACAGCTAAAAGTCTTTTAATAACATAACGTAGCATCTGTTTTCACCTCCGTATATACTTTTATATATCTTATCATAAATTTATATAACTTGTTTAGACGCTGATATATTCACAATAAAACCTAACAGATTTTCATCTGCCGTAACATTGTTATTAATATAAAAATATTGGTATAAAATTATTCAAATTATACCAATATCTTATTAATCAGCATCTTTAAATTATTTTACTACTTTACCTTGAGAAAGATCTAATGAGCCGTCAGGTAGTATTGCTATACCGTCTACTGTATTTCTATATGCAAAAGTATTATCATCTACTACTGTGAATATCATAGGAGCATCTTCCCATACTTGTTTTTGTGCAATTGCATATTGTTCTGCTCTTTTTTCAGGGTCTGCGGTTTCTAATGCTGCTTGAATTGCTGCGTCAAATACGGGACTGCTATAATACGCTATATTGTAAGATACCGGCGGTATTGACTCTGATGATGCCAATGGTCTAAGACCCCAGTCGGCGTCTCCTGTAGACGGAGACCATCCTATTACATACATCTCCACTCCTACCTGGTCTCCCGGTGTTCCTTTTGCATAACCTGTTACTTGTTGATCTAATGTACCGATTTCCATATTTTCAACATTTACGGTTACTCCAATTTGAGATAATTGTTGTTTTATAAATTGAGTAGCTTTAATCATTGTTGTAGTATTACTACTCCATAATGATACTTCAAATCCATTTGGATATCCTGCATCTGCCAATAATGCTTTGGCTTTTTCTATATCATATTCATATGGGTCCTGAGCTACATGGAATTGAACATTAGGTCCGATTAAAGATACTGCAGGCTTTGCATAACCATTATATACAACTTGTGCATATGCTTCTTTATCAACTGCATAGTTAAGTGCTTGCCTTACTCTTACATCATCAAAAGGTTTTTTTTGTGTATTCATAGTGATATAACGGGTTACGATTGAAGGGGTAACTTCAACTGTTAAATCTTTATTTGCTTGTAAGCTGGCAACTTGTTCACTTGGTAATGGGAAAATAAAATCTGCATCTCCTGATTGAAGCATTGCAACTCTCGTACCATTTTCTACAACAGGCTTAAATGTTACAGAAGTAAATTCAGGTGCTCCGCCCCAATAATTTGAATTTTGTTTTATTACAAGTTGTTCGCCCGGTGTCCATTTTTCAAATATATATCTTCCGGTTCCAACAGGATGTTGTGATACTTCATTTCCATACTCCTCTAAAGCCGCAGGGCTTACAAATAAAGCTGCAGGATGAGCCAATGTGTTTATGAATGCTCCAAATGATTGCTTTAATGTTACCTTTATAGTGTAATCATCTATCTTTTCATTTTTGTCAATCATATTAAAAAGACTGTTTCTTTTAAGACCTTGGGTTTGATCTGCCATTCTGTTTAAGTTAACTAATGCCGAGTCAGCATTAAAGTCAGTTCCATCTGAGAATTTCACACCTTGTCTTAATTTAAATGTAAATTCAGTAGCTTCATCGTTTGCTTCATAGTCTTCGGCTAATAACGGAACTACGTTCATCTCATGGTCAAAACCAAATAAACCCTCCATCATAGCCCTTTGTAAACCGCCTGATAATGTATCATTTGTATCAAGTGGATCCATTGTGATAAAATCAACCGCAGTAGCAATGACTATATCTGTTTTAGCCTCAACATTATTATCAGGCGTATTATCAGGTGTGTTATCAGGTGTATTTGGACTTTCTTTCGGTCCGCAACCAACTAAAGCAATAGTTAGAATTAAAAACAGACTTAAAATTCTTATTATTTTATTATTCATATTACTTCTCCTCTCTCTTTTCTATATTTTAATAATTATAATTAATAATAATTAAAATGTCAATTGTATTTTTTAAAACATTAGTCGAATATTATATTTTATTGAACAATAATCTTTCGTTTATAATGTCAAAACAAATTATTTAACGCAAAATAAAGCGAAAAATATTTTAAATTCACGAATGTTGAGGTTGTTTTCCCAAAGCAAAATTTTATCGCATATGAATTTATATATTGTATTTATATTCAAAACATACTTCTAATTTTGTCATTATATCTAAGATATATTATTAATTATCAACTTATAAATGCGATATAGCTTTAATTATATCAGTAGAATTATCAACTGTTTTTATACGGGTTTTTTACCCGAAAAACTATACAATGTACTTTATTTCCCATGATATTTGTATCGATGTACACAGAGTTACCGGAAAAAATAAGCCTTTAAATGCTTCACCGCATTTAAAGGCTTATTTAGATTAATACTATTTATAAGAGCTTCTTGATAAATTATTGCTCGCTATTTACCTGAGCTTCTTTAATATTTATTATATGTATTGTCGCTGCAATAGTTATCGTTATTAAAGATGCCAAAATCAAAAATGACATATGTATTCCTCCTTTCAAGGTAGGGGGACACACCTCTGCTGCATATTCAGTCTTTGAACGTAAGAGGAATGTTCCCGATTTCAGTATAATTTATTAAGCTTATAGTTTTCTTAAATAAGGTTACCTTTAGACGAAGGTTTCCCAAAAAAGAAGTGTTCCGTTTATCCCCGCTTAAAACGGCAGAGGGTGCCGGAGGCACCCGTTCCTTTATATCACAGAAGCTCGCAGTACTTACAGCCTGTGCAGGTTTCTACCTTTCCTTCAAATATCCTTTTTATAATATCTACAGTATTATATGCTTCTTTGTTTTTCTTATCAATTTTAGTATCATGAAGTATTATTTTTTTCGGAGAAACACTCAGCAAAATATTTATTACTGTCTCATCATATGTCGATGTATTGCTTAATTCGGTTGAAAACTCAGCATTTGTCAAATAATTTAACTTTTGCATATTTTTGTCGTAAACCTGAATTTTGTTATTATTAAGCATCACATTAACAATATCATACTGATTTTCTTCGGATTCTGAAATAAGCTTAATAATACTTATAAAATCCATATATTCTTTTTTCATCAAATACGAATCAATGCAACGCTCAACAACCTGTGTTGCATAAAGTTTTATAAATTTAAGCCTGAAGTTTACAAATCCGTTTAAATTTATTGAGCTGGATTTTTCTAAGACTTCTTTAAACTTATTTTTTATAATTAAATGTATTTTAATATCGTTGTCTATTTCTTCCTCAATATCAGATATTATTGAGCCTACTTCTTCCTCGTCAAAATAGAAATAGCTTTCCTTAAGAGTGTTTATTCCCTCTAACTTGGTGTATTCCACCAAAAGCTTGGTTATTTTTGATATTATTTTTTCAATAAACTCTCTTTTGTTTAATTTGTTGTCCGTAAAATATCTTATTCTTATATTGCCTTCGTCTGTTGAAGATAATTCTATATTGATATCTCTTTCATCTATATTTGTTATTATCTTTAAATTATTATAAATTTCATGATTTTCATTTTCATTTAACTCTAATGATAAAAGCTCCACTTAGTCACTCCTCTCGGTCAGGGAGGTCATATTATTGGTATCAGCGTTCCTAAGTCTGTTATTTGCTGACTTGAAGCTTCATCATAAATATATTCCGATGACTGAATAAATTTCCTTAATGAAACAGAAATATTTTCATCAAAAATTTTACCTGTTGACAAAAATATTTTTTCATTAATCAAACCTACAGAGCCTCCTATAAATCCGTTGTCATATCCTTTTAAATGTACAACCTTGGAATCTATATACATGCAGTCTATATTGTACGATATTAATTTTTCATGTATCAAGAAGTCTGATGTCAAAGCTTTATT
>DAIMMU010000164.1:0-5681 GCA_036720515.1 Sedimentibacter sp. | reverse complement strand
GGTGAATTTTCAGAAAAAATTGTCAAAATATGTTGACATCCCCAAAAATCCGTGTTATGATTATGATAATTAAATAGATGGCAAAATTTTCTAAAGAAAATGGCGCAAAGCTATAGGGTCTAACCCATGAAAATGGTATGACAGCCAGTTGCTGTACTTATTGAGTACATTAATATTGATACCCATAGCTTTGCTGTTTAGCAAAGCTTTTTGTATGCAATAACCCCATTTTTAAGGAGGGACAAACCGTGAAACAAATGAAAAAAATTACATTCATAATAATGATAATGCTGTTTATTGCTTCATTCGCACTTTGTTTTGGAGCAGATAACATATATAAAGGCACCAAATCTGAAATCGACGCATCTGCATCTGATGATGGCTATGTTAAAATAAAATATTTAAAAGAAACGACAAAAAAGTTAAAAGTTATAATTGAAAAGGGCCAGGGAAAATATACATACGATTTAAACAACAAGGGCGAATATGACACATATCCTCTTCAGATGGGGGACGGAAAATATAAAATTAGGGTATTTGAAAATATAGGCGGCAACAGGTATGCAACAAAACAAACTGTAACAATAACTGTTAAACTTAAAGATGAAAAAGCACCGTTTTTAGCGCCGAATCAATTAGTGAATTTTGCTGATACATCGGAAACAATAAAGAAAGCAGCTGAATTGACCGAAGGCAAGACAGATAATTTTGAAAAAATCGACGTTATTTATGATTATATAATTACAAATATTAAATATGACACTGAAAAGGCCAATACGGTAAAAAGCGGATATCTGCCTTCCATTGATGAAATACTTAAAACCAATAAGGGTATATGTTTTGATTATGCTTCAATAATGGCTTCAATGCTTCGCTCTCAGGATATACCGGCAAAGCTTGTAACCGGTTATTCATCAAAATTAAATGTATTTCATGCATGGAATGAAGTGTATACAGAAGAAACAGGCTGGATAAAATTAAACGAAATGTATTTTGACGGCTTTCAGTGGAGGCTTATGGACAGCACCATCGCTTCATCGGGCAAGCAGTCAAATAGTCCGAAAGTTATGGAATACACAAACAAGTTAATTGACAGCAAATATTATACGAAACAATTTGAATATTAATGACAATCCCGTACTTTACAAGGGGGTGTGGGTATTTCCTTCCTGATTTCGAATTAATCTCCTCATTACACTAAAAAATGACCGTCCACAGGTCGTTTTTTAGTTATATTACGGGGACATTCCTCTATTGCCATCCCTCAAAGACTACCTAATTGGGGACATTCCTCATGCCCGCATAGACTCTCCCTAAATTAGAGGTGTGTCCCCATACCTTAAATGAGGTGTGTCCCCCTACCGATCAAGTTGTTTTATCAGCGAATCCGGTTCAGTTGCATATATCAATGCATTTTCCTTTGTAATCAGGCCTTTTTGATATATTTCCAAAATACTTACATCCATGGCTTTCATACCCATATATTCCGAAGAATAAATTATGCTGTTAAGCTGATAAACTTTAGATTCTCTTATTAAATTGGAAACGGCATTGTTTGTAAGCATAACCTCAAAGGCTGCTGCTCTTCCTACCACCGATGAAGGAATGAGATGCTGTGAAATAACTGCCTGCAGCTGCATTGAAAGCTGAATTCTTACCTGCTGCTGTTGGTTGGAAGGGAAAACATCAATTATTCTGTCTATGGTATTTGCAGCACCGGTTGTATGCAGTGTGGATAAAACCAAATGTCCCGTTTCTGCAGCCGTAAGAGCTATTTCGACAGTTTCCAAATCCCTCATTTCACCTATGAGCATTACATCCGGTGCTTGTCGTAATGCAGAGCGGAGAGAAGAAATATAACTGCCGGTATCTGTATAAACTTCTCTTTGACTTACGATTGATTTTTTGTGTTTGTGAATAAATTCTATGGGGTCTTCAAAGGTCATTATGTGACAGTTTCGCTCCTGGTTAATTTTGTCAATTATACATGCTAAGGTTGTGGATTTTCCGCTGCCTGCAGGTCCGGTAATAAGAACCAGCCCCTTGGTTTTTTTGTATAAATTCATTACAACATCCGGTATCCCTAATTTCCTTGGATTAGGAAGCTCAAAAAACACTACTCTGATTACGGCAGCAAAAGAATTCCTCTGCTTGTATGCACTTACTCTGAATCTTCCGAACTTATTAAGTGAAAATGAGAAATCCACATTCCCTTCATCTTCTAAAATACACAGCTCCTTTTCATTGGCAATACTGAAAATGTCACTTATTATCTCGTATGTATCATCAGAAGATAGTGTTTCTTCATCAAAGGTCACAATATCACCTAAAATTTTATAGCTTAGAGGTCTGCCGGCGATTATAAAAATATCCGAAGCTTTTTTCTCTATAGCAGTTTTAAAAATATTAATAATATCCATTATTCAATTCCTTCCCATATATCAATAATTTCGTCTTCATAAACAGGCAGCTCAATATTTGATAAATTCCAGGCTTCAATCTCATAATAAAACCTGTCTGTTTTCAATATGTTTAAAGTTACACTTATTTTTTGATTCTTCTCTCCCGAAACTTCATATAGAAGAGATGAATTTTCTTCATCAACACTAACACCGTCAATAACTGATAACTTCCTTAAAATACTATCCTTATCTTCATTTATGTCAATATCATACAATATATCGCTTATTTCTGACAGCTTTTCTTCAGCCTTGCCGTGAATATAGTAATAATCCGCTGTAATTTCCTGAGCTTTCTTTGACAATTTCAAATCTGAATAAGCAGTTACAAATGACAATGCAGCAAAAATCATTAAACACAGCACTACAAATACAGTGATTATAAGAGTTCCGCCCATTCCTGCAGAAACATTGGTCCTATTCTCCATATTTACCTCCAAAGAAAGGGAAAAACTTTTTGCTTTCAATAGAGTAAATTTGTTGTCCGCCTGTTTTTATAAAAGAATAGGGCTTCTCCTTTTCAGCAAAAATATTTATATTTACCATCTCACCTGAGTTTGAACTTTCAAGGTCTATCATTATTGTTACAGCATATTCGTTGCCGCTTCCTTGTATCCAGTTTTTATCGTAATATTTGGTGTAAGTATTGATGACGCCGGACTCTTTTGTTTCATAAGGGTTCAGGAATTCATATATTTCATCAGTGCTGCTAAATGATTTAATAATTTCAAAATCTGATTGTATTATTGCACCTGCTATAGCCTTATCATTTGCTCTTATTTGAGTAAATCTTGCGATACCAAAGCAATTCAGCATTATTATTCCTGCGGCGGCAAATATTAAAACAGATAAAATTATTTCCAAAAGTGATACCTTTGAATTCAGTGTTACTTTATTCATCAAACCACCGCCTTTGAGTACAGGGATAAATACAGTTCTGAGATTTCTCCATTGCTCGCTGCAGTGAATTTATACAAATTATCCTTGAGCTTTTCAATTTCGAAGAGCTCCGCCTTAACTACCTTCATGCCGTCAGACAATTCAAAGGCATTGTCTGCATCGGTAAACATTTCATAAATCGCACCATCATAAAAGTATATCCATGTTTGATATTTTTCTTCATCATATACTTCATTTATCACAACGGCATTAATACCATTCAATTCCTTAATTTCGACAGCTTCATTTTTATCTGACTGCCTTATTTTATTTGCTATGTATGAAAGAGAAACCTGCAGCTCATAATTTGTGTTTCTGTCTTCATTTATGTTATCATATATATTTTTTCCTAAAGTAATAATCATTACAGACAGTATTACAATAATAAGAGAAAGAAGCATTACAAATATAAATTGAAATGAAAATTGGTTTTGTCTATCCATATATTCTTCCTTCCTAATTATTAATCAAGGTTTTTAAGGAATATTTGTACTTCGGGAATTATGTTGGAGGCAAAAACATTGTAGCTTACAAAATATTTATTATGGTCTACCAACAAACCGTAGTTGTTTTCAAGATATTCTATATCAGGAGGATAAAATCCTTCAATAGCATAACATTGAACAGCGCTCCTTATAATTGCATCAGATAGAATTTTATAGTTTTCTTCATCACTTTTTCTTTTTGCATTGTCAACAGCCACGTACATGTAAACAATCAACATTATTATTATAATAACAGAAATAAATTTAAAATTGTTTTTCACAATATCATTCCTTCCGGTTATCCTGAAATTCTAATAGCTTAAGCTCTCTGATTTCTTTAATTTATCCTATTGATGACATTATGTTCATTAACGGAAGCATAACAGAAATCAGTATCATGCCTATAAGTACAGACAATATACCTACCAGCATAGGCTCTATCAATGAAACAGTGTTGTTGATTGCCTGCTCAGCCTCGTTTTCATATATATCGGTAAGTTTATTCATCACAACATCCATTTCTCCGATTTTCTGCCCCATTCTGAGCATCTGCATCTGCATACTGTTAAACAAAGATAATTTATTGACCGAATCAAGGAAGCTTTCTCCAGACTTCATTGAATCCTTGCACAATTGAATTTTATTCTTAAGAACCGGCTCTTCTACAATATCCAAAAGCATATCTATTGAAGAATCTACATTCATACCGCTGTTTAATAATAAAGACATTGCCGATGAAAAGCGGTATGCGGTAATTTTTTTCATTATTGACTTTGTTAATGCAAAGTTACCTAAAAAATTATTGAGGGTTTTTTTGCCGTTTTCAGTTTTATTAAAAATAAAAATTATAGCAATAGCTGCCATTATTATAATTACCAGCACCATGGCAACCCTTCCCGCCATAATACCGTTTGAGAAAGATACCAAAAATGACGAATCATCCGGAGAAGCACCAAGCTCTTCGAGCATCCCTTCAAATATCGGAAAGATTTTAGTTACCAATAATATTATTACAAATGACATCATAACAAAAAGCATTGCCGGATAAAAAATAGAATTCTTAATTTTTCCTTTCAAGAAGTTTTCTCTGTCATAATACTTGGATAAAGAAAGCATTACATCTTCAAGTTTACCGGTTACGCTTCCTATCTGACTCATATTTACTATATATGAAGGGAAATAACCGGAGTTTTTCATTGCATTATGAAGGGGTACCTTTTCGGACAACTTGCTTTTTAAGGAATATAGAGCATTTTTAACATTTCCTTCTTCTATATCATCATACATCCAATCGATGCTGTTTTTTATAAGCATTCCCGATTTTAATGTCATGGCAATCTGCATACAGAAAAATGATAATTCAGAAGAAGATAATTTTTTATTTGCCGGTTTTTCCATAACAACCTCACAACTGTTGACTTTTTAATAATTATATTATAGATGTATTTAAAATTCAACAAAATTCTACATAGTTTTCGAGTTTTCAATTTTAAGAACGGTATAATTTGGGAGATGGTCTTTTTTTATTTAAAAATAGGCGCAAAAGGTTGTAAAAAAATCATAAAAAAACAAGTCAAAAATCGCAAAAAAACAAGTCGAAAATATGTTGACTTTGAATCATAGGTATGATAAACTAACAAAGCTGTCGCTGACAATAGAGACGTAGAAACATAGTAAAAATTGGCAGTTGACAGAGAATAATGCCTGTGCTAAACTGACATTCCTGTCCAAAAGACAGTGGTTAAACAAGAAAATGATTGTTGACAAATACCGGCGATGTATGATAAACTATTAAAGC
>DAIMMU010000163.1:4035-5707 GCA_036720515.1 Sedimentibacter sp. | reverse complement strand
GATGCAGCGAAAAAGGTCGCACAAAGTACTGATGATGCAGCAAAAAAAGCTTCTCTTCCGAAAAATGCAAAGGATACGGAGGCATACAAGAAAGCATCCAAGCAGGTGGATGACGGTTTAAACCGCTCCAAAGCCGCAGCAGCTAAAAAAATTGAGAAATATAAAAACAATGCAAATAAAAATCCTGAGTTAGCAGTCAGGAATAAAGCCCACGAAGAAGGCGGCAAAATAGGGATTGACAAGGTTGAAAAGCTTGAGGATGCAAGAAAGGCATTAAGCAGCAACCCCGATTCTTCGGAACTCAAAAAAGAATTTGAAAATGCTGTAAGAGATGTTCAAATCAACAAACATGCCCAAAAAATAATGAATGAAAAAAAATTGACAGGCAATGACACACGCCAGGGATTCAATGACTTTAAAATTAAAAAAGATGCAGTTATATCATTGAATACGAGCGAAAGAGTCGCATTGGAATTAGGACTTGACCCTAAAAATGTAAGTAATGTGCAGGCTACAAATTCCATGGATACAAAAGGTGTTGGGGATATTTCCGGAGTTGCCGGCAAGGACGATTTTGGTACTGCCAAAGGTGTGGAGCCGAGAAAATTTACTGAAAGCGATATTGACTTTAACTCTTTGGAAAAGAAAGGCGGAGAGAAAATAAGCATAGACCTTGATCAAACATATAGAATGGAAATAGAATTGAAAGACGGCACTGTTATTTCCAAAGATATACCTGCCGATAAAATTCGGAGGATTCAGAATGAAGAAGTATACAAAGCTTGGAACGAGGGACAGCTGCCCTTAAAGCCTGACGGCTCCATAGATCATGATGCCGTTAAAAAGTTTGCCGATGACATGGATTATACGGTGGTTGATGCGAGAAGCGCTGATGCTTACGGTACTGTAGGAGATTTGCAGCAAGCTCTGAAAAATGACGGTACAGTAAGAAAATATTCTGACCCTGAGGTCGTAAGCAAGACAATTTCATATAAATCAGATGAATGGCTTGAAAGAGGCGGCAAAAAAACGATGGAAGGAAATATTATAGGTGCTGAAGCGGACATTGCAGAAGGTATAAGGCAATCCACAAAGCAGTTTGACAGCCAGCTTGTCTATCAGGTAAAGGCAATAAATGCCGAGGCAGGTAAAACAAAATTAGTTATTCCGGATAAACTGTCCGAAGGCATGGAGGTTTTGAAACAGATAGGTTACGGTGAAGGAAAAATCAGCCCTGCTGAAGCAGAAGCCATACTTAGTGAAATGGGCACAAGCACAGAAGACATTATGAAACTTTGCGCAGAGGAAGTTGAAATTATCAACAGATTTATAGCAGGAGGCAAGAAATTAACAATATAGCATACAGTATACCAAAAGATGTTGTATCGTCTGCAGGAAATTACCTTGGAATAAAAGCAAATCGACTTGCAGGATATTTAGGATTTGCAAAAAGCACTGAAAGCAAGAAACCTGAAGAAGAGTGGGAGAAAATTTTGCCGATTATCCTGAACCCCCGCAATTTTTCAGGAGTTATTGTACTGTTTCAGGATGACAGCCTTCTTTTTACCAACATTGTTACAGGTGAAGAAGATGCGGTATTTTGTGGTGAAGAGGATGGAAATTTAAAAATAATGCCAATGTCACAGATGGAGATTATTGAGCTTTTAGCATC
>DAIMMU010000163.1:0-3935 GCA_036720515.1 Sedimentibacter sp. | reverse complement strand
ATAAGTTTTATAAAAATTCGACCATGGAAATAGGGGGTAAGAAATGTATTGTGAATCCTGCGGTAAAAATATACCTGATGAAAGCAGGTTTTGTGAGTATTGTGGAAGTAAGGTTATAACGGAGAGTGAAATTTATTCAAAAGCAGCAGAATTAAGCGATGTTAAGGTTGAAGAAATGGTTATGGAAGAAGAAATTATGATTTCAAAAAATATAACAAAGAGCGCAGCAGGAAGCTACAACTGGATGTATGAATTTTCTTTATGGAAAAATCCTGCAATATTGATAACTTCATACAAGGTACTGCTTATATCGTCGCTTTTTCCGGCACTGTTAATGTTTTTTCTTGCTTTGGAGGACGGGATTATAAATTCTTTTCAGGTTTTGCTTTCAGTTTTGGGCATTGTTGTTGCTGCGTTAACGGTGCTTCTTGCAATAGCATATGTTGTTTTAGGGTTTTCTTACGGCGGTAAATACTATGTATTGTTTAAAATGGATGATAAGGGAGTAAACCATATACAACTTGACAAACAATACAAAAAAGCACAAGCATTAGGGTTCCTAACAGCTTTAATCGGTGTTTCCTCAGGCAATATTTCTGCAGCAGGAGCAGGCCTTTTGGGAGCATCCAGAAAAAACTTATACACCAATTTTAAGAAGGTTAAATACATTAAGATTTATAATAAAAGAAATACAATTTATTTAAATGAATCCCTTATAAAAAATCAGATTTATGCAACAAAAGAAGATTTTCAGTTTGTGAAACAATTCATTTTAGAGAATTGTCCAAAAAAAATAAAAATTGTTGAAAAATAACTAAATAACCAAGCATGTATAAGGAGGTATTACGTTGTGGAATATGAAAAATTGCCAAAATTGTAATAAACAAATTAGATGCGAAGCGAAATTTTGCAGATATTGCGGTACTATACAGAATAATCAGTCAGATTCCTCCTATTTTAAAAATTTCGATCCCAATATAAGAGATAATCAGAAATATTCTAAAGATGATGGAATAAAAACTGTGAAAAAAAAGAAAAAAGGAATATTTGTAAAAGCCGTAGCTTTACTTTTGCTTGTTGTCATATCAGTCAATATTATAAACTTAATACTTGATAAGCCGTATAAAACAGGTAGTAATTCAAATAACAATACAGTAGGTGAAAACAGAAATGTAAGCGAATATGTTATAAGTGATATAAAAATAACAGATGATGATTTGAATACTCCACCTCAATCAGTCTTTGTAGGTCCTGATGAATCGGAAATAAATATCGAAAACTTGCATATTAACTTTACTTCTTATAACTTGGAAGGAACAAAGGAGGTAAGCGTTAAGAAGTTAAATCAAAAGAGTGATGACAAAAAAGGTTTTATAATTCAAGCATATGATTTTTCAATAGAAGGTATTTCTGAATTTAACGTACCGGTCTATATTGAAATGCCATACTATCCAATAATTGAAGACAACTTATATGAAGAAAACACCATATTTGTGCAGTATTACAATAAAAACGAAAGTAAATGGGAGATGATACCTAGTTGGATAAATGCTGAAACCAATACTGTAGCAATTCTTACAAATCATTTTTCCACCTTTGGCATATTTCAGGATGATAATTTTGAAGATGCTAAAAAAATTGCCCATTTATTTCAATATTTAGGGAAATATAAGGGACCTACGACACCTGTATATACAACGGGAGCAATAATCGAAAGATATTACCAATTTGTTGATGAGAAAATTTTTCAAACGTATATTGATTATAAAACAGTACCGGCAAATGATTTTGCATCAAGTTTTTTAAATGTAATGAATCATGGATCATCATCGGGGGAGTATTTTTTATATGCTGCATCTCCGGAGCTTTATAAGACAGGTATTGATGGTTTCAGCATAGCAGGAAAACTTTTTGTTTTCTCAAAAATTGCATATCAATGGTACAATGGGGCAGCTACACCAGATATTATATTAGACAATATTTTTGACCTCAGCGAAATTGCCATAGCTTCAGCGGGAACACTTTTCGCAGCACCTGAATTGACTGTGATTGCAGCCGGCGTCTGGTTATCAGGCTTGACTTATGATGTAGGAACGACAGCTTATGAATATTTGTCGGAGAATGAACCAGTATATTCCACTTATCGTTTTTTAAGTGAAAACGGCTCCATCTATTATTTGCCTAATGAAGAAATTTGCGTTTATTGGAGAGAAATACAGGATAAGTCTTACTCAAATTACAATAAAGATTTGAATGCAAGCAACAGCATTAAGCTTTATGGAGAATACGGGTGGGCAGAAGCTTTTAATGCCATACAGAAAAAATATAAAGAAAATCCCATAGAAATGACAAAAGCATTAGAAAGGCTATTAGAGTCTTATTTAGATGTTTTCTGGTATTATTATGACTGGGGTGCTATTTCAGATTATCTTAATAGTGAAGAAACAGGTATTATTTTCAAATCAAAATTATATGATGAATGGCAATGGCCGGCAGAAAATGAAATTCAACAGTATAAAGCAAATTACAGGCAAAAAATGAAAGAATATCTAAGACCGGTCATGAAGGCCATGGCTCAAAAATCAATGTTGGAATTAAATGAGCTTACGTTGAAAAAGGTAGCAGAGCTTTGGGATTTTGTAAATATGAATATTGATTTTCAAATTGTGGATGAAGACATAAAAGCGGGAGAATTTTTTCCATCATCTCCATTGTCGGACATGACAATACAATTATCGAAACTAAGTGATAAAGCAATACCCGGCGAATGGATATGCAACGAAAGAAGAGAAAAAAGCAATTCGGTTTTCAGCTGTAATATTTATGCTTATATTAAAGCCGGATGTCCTATAAATATTGAATTTTATGACAAGAATACGGAAACAGGCATTCATGAACTAATAATTTCTAAAGAATTTACTCTTTCAAATCCAACTGTTATCTCCATTGATAAAAGAATGGAAGATGTAAACGGCATTTATACCGGTAAAGCCATTGGAGGCAATTATATTACCGGAGAAGAAATGGACCTATACTTTAAAGCGATTAGAATTGAATCCAACAAAGAAGGAATACTCATAGGACCTTGCTTGGAAAACGGAGACTATGATCCTGATTATTTTGTTCAATGTGTTTTCAATGATGCAACAAATCAATATGAAGGAAAAGTCAGGAGAGAATCCGGTGATCAATGGATGGAGCTTAGTTTTACAGCCGTAATCTATGAAGTTTATAATAAACCAAGAGTAAAGGCTGCCTATACCCAAACCATATCCTCAAGACCCGGTTCCTTATATATATACGAATATGAAGCGGAAAGAACTTCAGCTTTGAAAGGAACCCCTGTTGGAAGACCTTCAGCCACTGTCGAAACTCCGGCACCCACAGGCGGAGGGAATCCTGTAGGCGGGTTTACAGGACCTATTATACCTGAAGGAGATTAAAATAGGATATTATGAGATTAAAAATTTACAACTTCTCATCTTCCCGCATTATAATTACGGTTGCGATTGTTTTTTTACTTTTATTTGTAGTCGGCTGTCAGAAGAGCAATGACATGCCTCCTGATAGAGAAGGTCCTGAACCGGAACCCCATAATGGTGTTTTTATTAGTAAAAATGCAATATTTACTTTCTATGGGAACGAGAAAACTGTATTTTTTGAATTTGATGAAAAATATATGGTGGCATTGAATTATCCCCCAAACAATACAAAATATCATTATGTGTTTACATGGTATGATTTCGGTGAATGCAGATATGACGCTGCTACACAGTTAAAACTTTACCATGAAGAAAGCGATACACATTTGGATTTTTCTTTGGCAGGCAATACAAACGATGGAAAAATAGAAATTACTTATATTGTACCTGGTGACGAAAAATTAGTATTCTTAAAAAAGTAAAGCATTAACATAAATCCCCTACCCGAAAAAG
>DAIMMU010000006.1:0-32807 GCA_036720515.1 Sedimentibacter sp. | reverse complement strand
GAGGAGATTTATTATGAATATGTCAATTATTTTGGCAGCAGGTGAAGGGACAAGAATGAAATCTGATATTCCTAAAACCCTGCATAAGGTTTGCGGAAAAGAAATGATTAAATACATAATTGAAGCATCCGTAAATTCAGGCGCAGATAAAAATATTGTAGTTTTGGGACATGGGAAAGAAAAAGTTGGACATAATATTAAAGATATGAATGTTATAACCGTTGAACAACCAATAGGAGAAGGAGTGCCTTATGGTACGGGATATGCTGTTATGGCAGCAGAAAATTATATTGACGATGAGGACATGGTTTTAATACTTTGTGCAGACGGACCGTTAATAAGGAAAGAAACATTAGTTGATTTTATGAACTATCATTCGGAAAACAACTATGCAGTATCGGTTATGACAGCTGATTTAAATAATCCGAAGGGTTATGGAAGAATTTTAAGAAACAAAGATAACTCTGTTTATAAGATTGTAGAAGAAAAGGACGCATCGGAAGAAATTAAAAATATTAATGAAATAAACACAGGAATATATTGCTTTAAAGGAAAATTACTTAAATATGCTTTGAAAAAAATTACCACCGACAACTCACAAAATGAATATTATCTGACGGATACTGTCAGGGTTTTAAATAGTAAGGGATTTAAAACAGGCGGATGGCTCATAGATGATGCGGATGATATTAAGGCTGTAAATGACAGAGTTCAGCTTGCGGAAGTAACTAAAATAATGCAGAAAAGAATTAATCAAAAACATATGTATTCAGGGGTTACAATTATTGACCCGGATAATACTTATATTGAGGATTCGGTTACAATCGGAAGAGATACGGTTATTTATCCCAATACTTATTTGCAGGAAGGAACAGCCATAGGCAGCCGGTGCATAATCGGACCTAATTCGAGGATTATAAATTCCGCTATAAGTAACAATGTTACGGTGGAAAGTTCGAAGGTTATTGAATCTGTCATAGATGACGGAACAACCGTAGGTCCTTTCGCATATTTAAGACCGGGCAGCGCTTTAGGCAAAAATGTAAAAATAGGCGATTTTGTTGAGGTTAAAAAATCAACTATCGGTGACAATTCAAAATCATCTCATTTGTCATACATAGGTGATGCTGAAGTGGGCAAAAATGTTAATATCGGCTGCGGAGTTGTTTTTGTTAATTATGACGGAAAAAATAAGCATAAAACAATTGTGGGAGACGGGGCATTCGTGGGAAGCAATTCTAACTTGGTTGCGCCTGTTACGATTGAAGGCGGAGGATATGTAGCAGCGGGCTCCACAATAACAGAAAATGTAAAACAAGGCGACTTGGCAATAGCAAGAGCAAGACAGGTAAATAAAGAAGGAAAAGGGAAAAATAGATTTTAAGAGGTTAATATGTATATAATTGCAGGACTTGGCAACCCGGGTAAAGAATATATAAACACAAGACATAATGCAGGTTACTTGGCAGTTGAGTATTTAGCCGAAAAGTTAAATATAAAATTAAATAAGCTTAAATTTAACTCCGTATATGGGGATATTTCCATAAACGGAGAAAAGGTTATGCTTGTAAAACCTGTTACCTTCATGAACAGAAGCGGAATTGCCATAGCGGAAATAATAAATTTTTATAAAATTCCAACGGAAAATCTCATTGTTATTTACGATGATATAGATATACCCTTAGGGACATTAAGAATCAGGCCAAACGGAAGCTCCGGCACCCATAATGGTATGAAATCTATCATTAATAATGTAGGAAGCAACTTTCCTCGCATAAGAATCGGTATAGGAAGAAATGAGGATATGGATTTGGCTGACTATGTGCTGCAGAAGTTTTTGTCCTCCGAAAGGGATTTGATTAATCCGATTGTTGAAAAGGCAGCCTTAGCTGCAGTTGAAATTATTGAAAAAAACATTGATAGTGCAATGCAGAAATACAACATTAAAACAGTAGGGGAATTATAAATAACAGCTGTTTACTTGCAGCGGTTGTTATAAAGAAAAATATGAACAAAGTTTTGTTTGAACAATTTCAAAGAACGGAAAAATACAAAAAAATATGTGATAATTATAATAAAGGAAAAAGCCAGCTGATTCAAGGAGTAAATGAAGAAGGATTGGCTTATTTGGCGTGCAATCTTTTAAACACCTCAAATAAAATATTAATCCTTACAAGCAGCGAAGCAAAATCAAAAAAATACGAGGAAGCTCTAAGAGCTTACACCGAAAATTCAGAGCGTCTTCAGCCTAAGGAATTTATTTTATACAATGTTGATGCCTTAAGTAAGGATGTCGATTATAAAAGAGCAAATTTACTTGATAATATTTTAAACAAACAAAAAAATATTGTTACGGTTTCAATTAATTCCATTATTACAAGAGTAATGCCTAAAGATAGATTTAAGGAAAGCATTATAGAATTAAGGTATGGTAAAAATTATGATTTAAATGAGCTAAGAAGTAATTTAATCAAGCTTAAATATGAAAGAGTAGATGCTATAGAAGGTGTGGGGCAATTTTCCGTAAGAGGCGGAATTATTGATGTTTTTTCTCCTTCTGAGGCAAATCCATGCAGAATAGAATTTTTTGATGACGAAATAGATTCTATAAGGCTGATTGATTTAAAAACACAGCGCTCTGTAAAAAATTTAAAACAGGTAAGAATAATCCCTTGCAGTGACATATTGTTTAAGAAGGAAGAGATAAGAAATATTTTATCTGAGGTTGAAAAAGATTATAATGAACGTAAAAATAAAGCAACATTAAGCAAGGAAGCTCAAAAGAATCTTAAGAACCTGTACAACAGTTACCAGGACAAATTAATGGGCGGTATGGGTATTGAAAATGCAGATCTTTTGGTACCCTTTATAAGAGAATCATTTGCAAATATTTTAGATTATTTTGATGATGATTTTATTCTTCTTATTGATGAACCTGAAAGAATATTCGAAGAAATTAAAGTTTTAAATGAAAGCTTCCAATTAAAATTCAGCGAATTATTCGAAAAAGGAGAGGTTTTTTCCAATCAAAGCAATGTGTATTTAACTGAAGATGAACTCCTGTCCGAAATTTCC
The DNA here is from genome assembly GCA_036720515.1 of Sedimentibacter sp. Classification (GTDB taxonomy): domain Bacteria; phylum Bacillota; class Clostridia; order Tissierellales; family Sedimentibacteraceae; genus Sedimentibacter. The sequence goes on along the minus strand of DAIMMU010000006.1, from coordinate 29,732 downwards.
AAAAGGCCATTCATATCAATAAACGGAAAAGAAAAAGCAGTCAAAACAGATGACTCTGTCCATATGCTTTTCAAGGAAGCCCCATCCTACTATGGCAAGATTGAGGATTTGTCAAAAGAATTAAACAGGTTAAAATACAAAGGCTACAAGGTAGATATCATACTGAGCAGCTATGAAAGCTGCCGGAAGCTTTATAATCTGTTAAACGATTATGAGTGTACTGCTACATTGTCAAAGGATGCCAATATTGCTGAAAGCGGACAAGTGGTAATAGCACCTGGAGAATTAAAAAAAGGATTTGAATATTATGATAATAAAATCCTTGTGCTTACTGAAAATGAAGTGCTCGGTACAATCAAGCATAAATCCCAAAAGGCAAAAAAACATAAAGGCTCTGTAATTAATGTTTTTACAGATTTAAAGGTTGGGGATTATGTAGTTCATGAGCATCACGGTATAGGTAAGTATATCGGAATAGAAAAAATTGAGGTGCAAAATATTCAGAAAGATTATTTGTGCATCAAGTATAAGGCTGAAGATAAGCTGTATGTGCCTATCGACCAAATGTCACTTATTCAAAAGTATATTGGTTCTGACTCTGAAAAACCAAAGCTCAACAAAATGGGCAGCTCGGACTGGGTAAAAACAAAGGAGCGCTCAAAGGCAGCCATAGCAAATATGGCAGGTGAGCTTATAAAGCTGTATGCAGAGAGAAAAGTAGTAAAGGGTTATCCATTTAACCATGATACTGAGTGGCAAAAGGAATTTGAATATAAATTTCCTTTTGAAGAAACGGATGATCAGCTTCGCTGCATAAAAGAAATTAAAAAAGACATGGAAAGACCTATTTGCATGGACAGACTTCTTTGCGGAGATGTTGGATTCGGAAAAACCGAAGTGGCAATGAGAGCTGCATTTAAAGCAGTTATGGATTCAAAACAAGTGGCAATATTGGTTCCCACAACCATATTGGCTCAGCAGCATTATACAAATATTATTGACAGATTCAGAGGATACCCGATAAAAATCGAAATGCTGAGCCGCTTTAGAACACATTATCAGCAAAATAAAATAATAAACGATTTAAACAAAGGTTTGATTGATATTGTAGTGGGAACACATAAACTTCTTTCCAAGGACCTCAAATTCAAGGATTTAGGTCTTTTGATAATAGATGAGGAACAAAGATTTGGTGTAAAACATAAAGAATTGATAAAGCAGCTTAAGTCAAATATTGATGTTCTTACCCTGTCTGCAACTCCCATTCCCCGAACCCTTCATATGTCAATGATTGGTGTAAGGGATATGAGCATTATATCTGAACCGCCCGGAGACAGGCTTCCCATTCAAACATACGTTATTGAACATAACGAAGGATTAATAAAGGATGCTATAGAAAAAGAAATAAACAGAAATGGTCAGGTTTATTACGTGCACAACAGAGTGATAGATATTGACCATACGGCATCGAAGCTTCGTAAACTTTTGCCCGAGGCTCGCATTGCAGTAGCTCACGGACAAATGAGCGAACGTCATCTTGAAAATATAATGGTTGAATTCGTTAATAAGGAATATGATATTTTGGTTTGTACAACCATAATAGAAACCGGAATGGATATACCCAATGTAAATACATTGATTATAGATAATGCTGATCATTTAGGTCTTTCGCAGCTTTATCAGCTTCGCGGAAGAATAGGAAGGTCAAATAAGGTTTCATTTGCATACCTTACCTATGAAAAGGACAAAATGCTGTCTGAAGTGGCTGATAAAAGACTCAAGGCCATAAAGGAATTTACCGAGTTTGGCTCGGGCTTTAAAATAGCCATGAGGGACTTGGAAATAAGAGGCTGCGGCAATATATTGGGAGCTGAACAGCATGGTCATATGCTGGCAATAGGTTATGATTTATATGTGAAGTTCTTAGAAAGAGCAGTAAAAGAGCTTCAGGGAAAAGTGATAGAAGAAGATATTGAAACGACCGTTGATTTAAACGTTGATGGATATATTCCTTCATCATTTATAGAAAATGAGGAACAGAAAATAGAAATATACAAAAAAATAGCGGCAGCAAATAATAAGGATGATATATTTGATATTACGGAAGAAATTATTGACAGGTTTGGCAATATTCCCAAACAGGTAGACAATCTTTTGAAAATATCATACATTAAATCATTAAGCAATAAATTACATGTAAAATCAATTACACAAGCTGGAAATACAGTAAATATAGAAATGCATTCAGGCAATGACCTGAGTCAAGATATGATTGGGTTTTTAATGAAAAATTATTATACGAAAATAAGCTTTGTTGGAACAAACGAGCCTATTATTAAATATAAACTGCAATCTCTTGAGCAAATGAAAATATTAAGTGAATTGGAAGAATTTTTGGAAGTACTAAATAATTTTAAGGCAGGTAATGCTGCTATGGAGGAAAAACATGAATAAATTTAATAAATCACTAATTTTAATGACGGTATTATGCATGGCGTTAGCGGTTACAGCATGTTCAAAAGACAACGAAAACAAAGCCATAGACGATGAAAATGTAATTGCAACAGTTAACGGTAAATCTATTTCACAGGAAGAATATGATCAGGCTGTGGCATATTATAAAGATTATGTCGAGTATCAATATGGCGAAGGTGCCTGGGAAACAGAAGCGGCAAGGGGATTAACTTATAAGCAGCATTACGAAGATTATGTAATGGATACAATGACTTACAGACTCCTTCTGTTGGATGCTGCAGAAAAAGAAGGAATTACAGCAACAGAAGAAGACAAACAGCATGAATTGGAAAATTTTAAAGTATACTTCCAAAATGACGAAGAATATAAAAAATATTTGGAACAAAGTAATATGACGGAAGAACATTTGTTGGATGAATTGACAAAAGATATAATGATTAATCATTATGTATTATCTAAAATAGAAAGCTTAAGTCCTACAGATGAAGAATTAAAAACTATTTTTGATGATTTAAGAATGAATGTACAGGTAAAGGCAAGCCATATTCTTGTTGATACGAAGGAAGAAGCACTAAAAGTAATTGAAAGAATTAATAATGGTGAAGACTTTGCAGAGCTGGCAAAGGAGTTGTCGATTGATACGGTAAGCGGTGCAAACGGAGGGGATTTGGATTATTTTGATTATTCTAAGATGGTTAAACCTTTCTCAGAAGCAGCATTTGCTTTGGAAATAGGAGAAGTAAGCCAGCCTGTTGAAACAGAATATGGATACCATATTATTAAATTAACAGATAAGGTAGTTGATGAAGCTAAAACTGTCGAAACAGAAAAAGATAAGCTTATTGAATATTACAAAACTTATAAATACGAAGACCTATTAGAAAACCTAAAAAGCGAAGCAGATATAGTTAAAAAGTAAAAAAAATAAAAAAATGTTAGATTGCGTAAAAAAATGTTGAATACTGTAAACTCTTCCTATATAATGTAATTGACATTTCTATTATTTAAATAATAAATCCAATAATATCCGTAAATTAGTTGGGATAAAATTTGCCAAAGTGTAAATAATAGAAAATATTAAAAGAAATGTCATTAAAATATAAAAATATGTAATTGGAGGAACATAAGTAATGAAAGCAACCGGAATTGTCAGAAGAATTGATGACTTAGGCAGAGTAGTAATTCCTAAAGAAATAAGAAGAACCTTAAGAATAAGAGAAGGGGATCCTTTAGAAATATTTACCGACAGAGAAGGTGAAATAATATTAAAAAAATATTCACCTATAGGAGAATTGACTGAATTTGCAGGAGAATATGTGGAATCCTTATTTGAAACAACAAGGAATATTGCAATAATTACTGACAGGGATGGCGTGATAGCTGTTTCGGGAAGTTCAAAGAAGGATTATGCGGAGAAAAGGCTTAGTCCCGAATTGGAAAAAATAATTGAAAGCAGAGAAGTTTATATAACAAGTCCAACTTCAAAACCAATCAGAATCACTGCCAATGAGTTTAATCCTGACAATTATACCAGTCAGGTTATATCGCCGATTTTGGTGCACGGAGACCCTATCGGAGCCGTTATGCTTTTATCAAAGGAAAAAAACGCCAAAATGTCAGAAGTGGAAGAAAAACTGATTAAAACGGCAAGTATATTTTTATCAAGACAAATGGAAAGTTAAGATGCCCTAACCCCATTTCTCAGAGTGTTTTTTCTGAGAAATGGCTGGTAGGTCATTCGCAACGAATTCCCAAAATATGCGACCAAAGGGAGCAAATATTTTGGTGAATGAGACTGCGAGATGCCCTAACCCCATTTCTCAGAGTGTTTTTTCTGAGAAATGGCTGGTAGGTCATTCGCAACGAATTCCCAAAATATGCGACCAAAGGGAGCAAATATTTTGGTGAATGAGACTGCGAGATGTCCTAACCCCATTTTTAAGAGGTGTTTTCTATAAAATGAAGACACCCTTTTTTGTTTCTATAAATATCCGTGTAATTCTGAGGACTTAGCCCGAAAAATATCATATGTAAAAAGATAAGATTCTTAAGCCTCATTCGCTCGGGGATTACATAAGTGACATAAACAAGCCATTGACATAAGTGACTTTTTTTGTCATACTTAGTATGTAGATAAATATAATAATAATTAAGTTATTTACTACTTTACAAATGAGGTGCAGTAAATGAAAATCAGATTTTTAGGTGCAGTAAAAGGTGTTACGGGTTCATGCCATTTAATTCAGGTACAGGGTAAAAATATAATGCTTGACTGTGGAATGTATCAGGGTAAGGATGAAGATTTAAACCCGGAAGAATTTGAAATTAACCCTTCTGAAATCAATTGCCTGCTATTGAGCCATAGTCACATCGACCACAGCGGCAGAATTCCGCTGTTGGTAAAACAGGGCTTTAGAGGAGATATTTATTGTTCAAAACCGACATACGATCTATGTGAGATAATGCTTATAGATTCAGCTCATATACAGGAAACGGAAGCAGAGTGGAAAAACAGCAAAGCTAAACGTTCTGGGAAAAAATTAGTTGAGCCTTTATACACTCAGCAGGATGCTTTGGAAAGCTTACAGTATTTTAAACCTGTATTATATGATCAAATAATCAATATTGATGAAAATATTACTGTAAGATTTAATGATGCAGGTCACATTTTAGGTTCTTCTATAATCGAAATATTGATAAAGGATGAAGAGTATCTGAAATTAGTATATTCCGGAGATTTGGGAATGCATGAAAAACCTTTGCTGAAAGATCCTGCCACAATCCAAAAAGCCGACTATTTAATAATGGAGGCAACCTATGGAGACAGAATCCACGAAAATATTGAGAAAAGAACAGAAGAATTAATCAATATAATATTAAAAACAACAAGGAGGGGAGGCAGTGTAATAATTCCGTCCTTTGCGGTTGGAAGAACACAGGAGCTGATTTATGAGCTTAATAAATATTATGACAGTCATTTGGACAAAATCGGAACGAAAGAAAATGAATTAAAAAAGATACCTGTATATATAGACAGCCCCCTCGCAATGAAAGCAACGGAAGTATTTATTAGAAATGCACATGCCTTTGATAATGAAGCTAAGGATTACATAATGAAAGGGGACAACCCGCTAAACTTTGAAAATCTGCATTTTACGCAAAGTGCCGAAGAATCAAAAAAGCTTAATTTCTCTAATGAGCCGAAAATTATTATTTCTGCAAGCGGAATGTGCGAAGCGGGAAGAATCAGACATCATTTGAAGCACAATCTTTGGAGAAAGGAAGCGAGTATTGTATTTGTAGGTTATCAAGCTGAAGGAACATTAGGCAGAAGATTGCTGGAGGGTGTAAAAAAAGTAAAATTATTCGGTGAGGATATAGCGGTTAATGCTGAAATATACAATATTGAAGGATTTTCGGGACATGCGGATAAAGTTGCGCTTCTTAACTGGATAGAAGGTTTTAAAGAAAAACCCGGACAAATTTTTATAGTCCATGGCGAACCGGAAGCGAAGGAAGCTTTTGCAAAAGAAGTTAAGAATAAGTTTAACATAAACTGCATAGTACCTGAATACAATGTTGTCTATGATATAAAAAAGAAAGAAATTACGGAACAAGTTTTGAGCAAAGATGAAAAAGTACAGGAAGTAAAAATAGAGCAAGTTCAGGAGTTGTTAAATGAAGTTGAAGGTTTGAAGAAGTCTTTTGAAAATGCATTGAAAATCACGGAAGGTTATTTGAACGGTGAAGTTAATATTGAAGAGATTAAAAGAATAAACAACAATATTTTAAATCTTGAAAATGAAATTATGAATTTAACTATGATCAGTGCAAAATAGATATTTAGAAAATATTAAAGGAGGACAAAAATGAAAGTTTTAATGACAGGCAATGAGGCGATTGCTCAGGGAGCTTATGAAGCAGGGGTGCATTTTGCCGCTGCATATCCGGGTACTCCGAGTACGGAGATATTGGAAAATATAGCTCCGCACAAGGAGATTATCGCAGAATGGGCACCTAATGAAAAGGTTGCCGTAGAATCGGCAGTTGGCGCATGCTATGCCGGTGCAAGAACTTTAACCGCAATGAAGCATGTTGGACTAAATGTTGCGGCAGATCCGTTTTTCACAATGGGTTACACAGGTGTTAACGGGGGGATGGTTTTAATAAGCGCGGATGATCCGGGGCTGCATTCTTCACAAAATGAACAGGATAACAGGTACTATGCTAAAATGGCAAAGGTCGCTATGTTAGAACCCAGCAATTCACAGGAATGCAAGGACATGGTATTGAATGCCATGGAAATAAGTGAAAAATATGATGTATTGGTTATGATAAGAATGACTACAAGACTTTGCCACAGCAAATCTGTAGTTGAAACAAAGGAAAGAACTGAAGTACCTATAAGACCGTATACTAAAAATATGCCAAAATACAATGTGTCGCCAGCAAATGCCAAAGCTCTGCACTTAGTAGTTGAAAAGAAGCTAACGGAACTTGAAAAGTTTTCAAATGAAACCGATTTAAACTATATCAAATGGAATGACAAAAAAATAGGTGTTATTTCCGCAGGTGTTGCTTATCAGTATGCAAAAGAAGTTTTTGGTGACAGTGCATCTTATTTAAAATTAGGATTTACATTTCCATTGCCGATGGAAAAAATCAGAAAGTTTGCCGAGGAAGTTGAAACACTTTATGTAATTGAAGAGTTGGAGCCTTTCATGGAAGAACAAATAAAGGCCGCTGGCATTAATTGCATAGGTAAGGAAAAAATACCAAATACGTGGGAGCTTAATCCGGATATAGTAAAGAAGTCCATATTCGGTATCGAAAATGCTACTATTGATTATGACAAAACCATTGCTGTGGGAAGACCTCCTACACTCTGTGCAGGCTGCCCACACCGAGCATTCTTTTATCAGCTTTCAAAAAGAAAGGATACTATGATAACCGGTGATATAGGCTGCTATACATTGGGAGGTGCTCCTCCGCTAAATGCAATGGATACATGCGTATGTATGGGTGCGAGTGTAAGTATGGCACATGGCGCAAAAAAAGTATTTGAAAAGAACAACGACAAAAAACGAGTGGTTGCTACAATAGGAGACTCAACATTTTTCCATTCGGGAATGACAAGTCTCTTGGATGTGGTATTTAACAAAGGAAATACCATAACATGCATCTTAGACAACAGAATAACCGCTATGACCGGTCATCAGGATAATCCGGGAACAGGCTATACACTTCAGGGAGACAATACCGAAATTGTTGAAATCGAGCCTATAGTAAAAGCTTTAGGAATTAAACATATAAAAACCGTAAATCCTTTGAATCAAAATGATATGAAGGCTGCTCTTGACTGGGCTTATGAATTGAATGAACCATCAGTAATAATTTCAAGATATCCTTGTGCTCTTAAGAAATATTCAAAAGAAGACCTTGGGGAGTTCGGACCAATTAAAGGCTATTGCTATGTTGACCAAAATATTTGCATTGGATGCAAAAAATGTGTAAGCACAGGCTGTCCGGCAATTGTTTTTGATAAATCCATAAAGAAATCTTCAATTAATAAGGAACAATGCGTTGGCTGCGAATTATGTCTTCAGGTTTGTCCTGTAAAGGCAATCAATAAGGTAGGTGAATAAAATGAAGGATACTAAAAATATTTTATTGGTAGGTGTTGGCGGTCAAGGAACAATATTGGTAAGTAAAATATTGTCCACAGGCCTTATGGAAGCAGGCTATGATGTTAAAATGTCGGAAATTCACGGAATGGCACAAAGAGGAGGAAGTGTTTCTACTCAGGTAAGATATGGAAGTGAAGTTTCTTCACCGATTATAGGAATCGGCGAAGCAGATATTTTGGTTTCCTTTGAAACAATGGAAACATTAAGATGGCTTGAATTTTTGAAGCCTGATGGTGTTGTTGTTATCAATGATTACAAAATACCTTCAGCACCAATATTGATGGGAAAAGTTGATTATCCGGAAGAAATAATTGAATTAATTGAGAGTAAATCCAAAACTAAGGTTATTAATGCAGGAGAAGTCGCTGAAAAGTTAGGAAATACCAAGGTTATGAATGTCGTGCTTTTAGGTGCTCTTATTAAATCAATGAACTTAACGGACATTGATTGGGAGGGAGTTATAAAAAGCCAGGTAAAGGAACAATTTGCGGAAATAAACATTAAAGCGTTCAATGAAGGAATGAATGCGGTATAAAGGAAGGCAAAATACCATGAGCTATAAAATATTTGTTATTAATACAGGTTCAACCTCTACCAAAATATCACTATATGAAGATGAAAAAGAAATTTTTACAAAAAGTATAAGTCATCAGGACGAATTAATCAATAAATCCGATGATTTTCAGGAACAGCTACATATGAGATTGCAATTTGTCAGGTCATATTTAGATGAGAAGTGTTTTGACATTAAGGAATTATCATGTGTGGTTGCAAGAGGAGGAATGCTTCTTCCCGTTAAGTCGGGAGCATATGTAGTAAATGAGCTTATGCTTGACAGGGTGGAAAGGCGTCCCGTTATGGAACACGCATCAAATTTTGCGGCACCAATTGGTTATGATATAGCCAAGGAAGCAGGGGTACCTTCATATATATATGACGCTGTGATGACGGATGAAATTACTGACATTGCAAGAATATCAGGCATGCCCGATATACCGAGAGCCAGTACGAGCCACGTATTAAATACAAGAGCAATGGCTATAAAATATGCTAAAAGCATAGGTAAAAAATATGAGGATCTGAATATTATTGTAGCTCATTTAGGCGGCGGTATATCAATTAATCTTCATCATAAAGCTCAGATAATTGATTTGGTTTCCGACGATGAAGGACCGTTTTCTCCGGAAAGAGCAGGGAGAGTACCCTGCAGAGAGCTTATAAACCTGTGCTATTCAGGCAAGTTTGATAAAAAAACAATGCAGCGTAAATTAAGAGGAAATGGCGGACTAAAAGCATATTTGAATACTATTGACGCAAGGGAAGTAGAAAAGATGATTTCGGAGGGCGATGAATATGCCGAGTTAATTTACCAAGCAATGGCATATCAAATTGCTAAGGGAATCGGAGAATTAGCAACAGTCGTAGAAGGTAAAACAGATGTTATAATTCTTACCGGAGGCATTGCTTATTCAAAGATACTGACTTCTTGGATAAAAAACAGAGTTTCCTTTATTTCCCCTGTGGAAATAATGCCCGGCGAAAATGAAATGGAAGCTTTGGCATACGGCGCTTTAAGGGTGCTTAGAGGTGAAGAAATAGCTAAAGAATATACTGAATAGCGGTCATTCTGAACCGTATTTGAAGAATTTAAACAGTAACCTTAAAGGTTACTGTTTTTTTGGCACTTCGGCACTTTGGGGACGGACCTTGAAATGATTTTGGGGTGCTTTGGGGACAGTGCTTGAAATGAACTCACCGTGAACTCGAAGGTCCGTCCCCGAAATTCCTCAAAGTGGTATAATTTTCATAGTTCATAATAGTACGAACATACATCAAATTGGTTATTGGTATATTCGTATTATAACGAATAAAAAATATATTAAATCTTTAATTTACAGATAAATGGTTGACAAGAGTTTTTATATTTGTTATTATATTTTTGAAATATGATAACAAAGGAAGGTTATTTATGAACTTTGATGTTAGAAGAGTTTTTGCGGAAAAAAGATTGGGGTTTAACACCGAAGCAGTAAATTTATTAAATAATTTAAAAGAAAATATATATCTTGACAAATTAAAAACCCTTAGAATATTAAACAGATATGATGTTTCAAATATTGATGAAGAGGATTTTAAAAGAAGCGTAACTGCTGTTTTCTCGGAGTCAAATCAGGACATGGTGTATTTTGAAGATGTTGAATTATCGGGACATGTGTTTGCAGTTGAATACCTACCCGGACAATATGACCAAAGAGCGGATTCTGCTGCTCAGTGCATACAAATTGTTACCGGAAAAGAAAAACCTCCTGTTAAATATGCGCGGGTTTTTGTTCTTGAAGGGGATTTATCTAAAGAGGATATCGAAAAAGTAAAGAATTACTGTATAAATCCTGTCGATTCCAAAGAAGCGGAGTTATCTAAACCCGCCGCCCTGTATGAAGAGTATCCGGTGGCTAAAGATGTTGAAACAGTAAATAATTTTATAAATAAATCAAAGGAAGAATTAGAAGAATACAGATTATCTATCGGACTTGCCATGAGCTCTGAGGATTTATTGTTTTGTCAGGAATATTTTAAAAATATTGAAAAAAGAAACCCCACAATTACCGAAATAAAAGTGATAGATACGTATTGGTCTGATCACTGCAGGCATACAACCTTTTCTACAATTATTGAAAATATTGAATTTGAAAAGGGAACAATAACGGAAGAAGTTAAAAAAACCTACGATGAATATATAAATACAAGAAAATTTGTCTATGAAAGCAAAGAAAAGGATGTTACCTTAATGGACTTGGCAACCGTAGGTGCTAAGGAATTAAGAAAATCAGGACTTTTGGATGATTTGGAAATTTCCGATGAAATTAACGCATGCAGCATTATTATTAATGTGGAAAGGGACGGGAAAAACGAAGAATGGCTTTTAATGTTTAAAAATGAAACTCATAACCATCCTACTGAAATTGAGCCATTTGGCGGAGCCGCCACTTGCCTCGGGGGAGCCATAAGAGACCCTCTGTCGGGACGCTCCTATGTATATCAGGCAATGCGTATTTCAGGAAGTGCAGATCCAAGACAAAAAATAGAAGATACACTGACAGGAAAGCTTCCACAGAGAAAAATTTCAACTGAGGCGGCTGCAGGATACAGCTCTTACGGAAATCAAATCGGACTTGCAACAGGTTACGTAAATGAAATATATCATCCTGATTATGTTGCTAAAAGAATGGAGGTAGGTGCGGTTATTGCAGCGGCACCTCTTGAAAATGTAAAAAGAGAAACTCCCGTTAAAGGAGATGCGGTCATTCTTTTAGGAGGAAGGACCGGCAGGGACGGTTTGGGAGGAGCAACAGGCTCATCTAAAGAGCATACCGAAGAATCCATTTTATTATGCGGTTCGGAAGTTCAAAAGGGAAATGCACCGACCGAAAGAAAAATTCAAAGACTGTTCAGAAACAAGGAAGTAAGCAAACTAATCAAGAAATGCAACGACTTTGGCGCAGGCGGGGTAGCTGTAGCAATAGGGGAATTAGCCGATGGATTAAATATAAACTTAGACTTGGTTCCGAAGAAATATGATGGTCTTGACGGGACTGAGTTGGCTATTTCCGAATCTCAGGAAAGAATGGCTGTTGTTGTAAGAAAAGAAGACATAGAAAAGTTCTCGGAATATGCTCATGAAGAAAATCTTGAGTCAACAGTGGTTGCAGAGGTAACTGATGACAATAGGCTGAAAATGACATGGAGAGGCAAGACAATACTTGATATAGGCAGAGACTTTTTAGATACAAACGGAGTAAAGCAAAAAACTAATGCTGAAATCATAGAGCCTCTTAACACAAAATATGAAAGAAGCTTTAAAAACATAAATTTAAAAGATATCTGGCTTGAGAATTTGACAGATTTGAATGTTGCAAGCCAAAAAGGAATGATTGAAAGATTTGATTCAACGGTTGGAGCAGGTACCGTATTGATGCCCTTTGGAGGCAATACACAGCTTACTCCCACGGAAGGAATGTGTGCCAAAATTCCTGTTGAAAACGGAGTTACAGACACATGCTCTTTGATGACCTATGGGTTTGACCCGTATCTTTCTAAGGAAAGTCCTTATCACGGAGCCATGTATGCAGTAATACATTCTGTTGCCAAAATCGTTGCAATGGGAGGCGATTATAAGAATATTCGCCTTACATTCCAAGAATATTTTGAAAAGCTTAATAAGGAACCGAAAAGATGGGGTAAGCCCTTAAGCGCTATGTTAGGAGCTTTCAAGGTTCAGCATGAGTTAAAAATTCCTGCCATCGGCGGCAAAGACAGCATGTCGGGAACATTTAAGGACATTAACGTACCTCCCACGCTTATAAGCTTTGCGGTAACGGTTTCGGATGTAAAAAATATAATTTCACCAGAATTTAAAAGGGCAAACAGCAAGGTCGTTTTGGTAAAAATCAAAAAAGATAAAAATAATATTCCTGATTTTGAAGATATTAAGAATAAGTATGAAGCAATTCATGAAGCAGTAAAATCGGGGAAAGTATTAAGTGCCCATACTGTCGGATACGGCGGCATTGCTGCAGCCATAAGCAAGATGGCGTTAGGAAATGAAATAGGATTTATGGCAAAGGATACACCGGTAAATAACGGATATTTTGATGCAAGCTACGGTGACATTATATTGGAGGCTGAAGACTTATTATTTGATGATTGCATTGTAATAGGCAGTACGACAAATGAAAAGAAAGTCTCAATAAATGAAGTTGATATATACTTAGAGGAAATAAAAAATACTTGGTTAGCTCCTTTAAACAATATATATCCGGTTAAAAAGGATGGCAGCGGAGTTATTGAAAATTACAGATTTAATAATAAAGATATTGCTAAATCCAATATATCAATTGCAAAACCAAAAGTATTTATTCCAGTATTCCCTGGAACAAACTGCGAATATGACACTAAGAGAGCCTTCGAAAGGGCAGGAGCTGAAGCGGAAATATTTGTGTTTAAAAATTTAAGCTCGCAAGATGTGAAGGATTCCGTTGAAGAAATGAATAAGCTGATAAGACAATCTCAAATTATTGCATTTCCGGGAGGCTTCAGCGCAGGTGACGAGCCTGAAGGCTCAGGTAAATTCATTGCGGCAGTATTTAGAAATGATATGTTAACTGATGCGGTTACCGACTTGTTAAAAAACAGGGACGGTTTAATTATAGGCATATGCAACGGCTTTCAGGCACTTATTAAGTTAGGGCTGGTACCGTTCGGAGAAATAACCGAAATTGAAGCCGATTATCCAACCTTAACCTATAACAAAATCGGAAGGCATATATCAACATTTGTTAAGACAAAGGTGTCAAGTAATTTATCACCATGGCTTAACGGATGCAGCATAGGCGATATTCATTACCTGCCTGTATCTCACGGTGAAGGAAGATTCGCTGCAAGCGATAAGTGGATTGAAAAATTGAAAAAAAACGGTCAGATAGCAACTCAGTATGCAGATATTTACAATAATCCGACATATGATGGTTTTTACAATCCAAACGGCTCGGCGGAAGCAATTGAAGGTATAACAAGTCCTGACGGCAGGGTATTCGGCAAAATGGCACATTCGGAAAGACTTGACGGCAATTTATATAAAAACATTCCGGGAAACAAAAACCAATTAATCTTTGAATCGGGAGTCAAGTATTTTAAATAACGGAGGGATTATGAAAATAGCAATTGTTATGGGAAGCGATTCAGACTTTCCGGTAGTTGAAAAAGGATACAATATTTTGAAGGATTTTGGAGTAGAAACCGATATAAGAGTAATATCAGCCCACAGAACTCCGTTTGAAGCTTTGGAATTTGCAAAAAATGCATATACAAACGGTTATGAGCTGCTTATAGCCGCAGCGGGAAAGGCTGCGCATTTACCGGGAATATTGGCGGGATGCACTACGGTTCCCGTAATAGGTATTCCTGTTAAATCCTCGGAATTAGACGGAATGGATTCACTTTTATCAATAGTTCAGATGCCTCCCGGAGTGCCGGTTGCAACCGTCGGTATTAACGGAGCTGAAAATGCGGCACTTTTGGCTGTTCAAATATTGTCTGTAAAATATGAAGAACTAAGGGTCAAATTTTCCGATTATAAAAAACAAATGGCAGAAAAAGTAATTGAAAAAGATAAAAAATTAAATGAAAAGCTGTCATCATAAGGATTAACCCTAAAGAATAGCTTAAAGACAAGACAAGGAGACACTATGTATTTAGAAGATGATAAGTTACACGAGGAATGCGGGGTTGTAGGGGTATTTACCGACAATCCGGATATTACAAGCCAGCTTATATATTATGGATTATTTGCATTGCAGCACAGGGGACAGGAAAGTGCAGGCATCGCCATCCATACGGGAAAAAGAATTGAATTTCATAAAGAAATGGGATTGGTTACGGATGTTCTTACGCAGGATGTCATAGACAGGTTATCAGGATGTATTGCAATAGGACATGACAGATACTCGACATCGGGAGAAAGTGAAAAGCAAAATGCCCAACCCCTTGTGGTGAGATATAAAGAGGGCTCCTTGGCATTAGCTCACAACGGTAATCTGGTAAATGCCGATTCATTAAGAGAAATCCTTGAGGATGACGGTGTAATATTCCAGACATCAATAGACACCGAAGTTGTTGCAAATATGCTTTCGAGAAATTTCAAAGGCGATATAATCAGGTCTATTAAAAACACAATGGAATTGGTTAAAGGAGCCTATGCGTTCGTAGTAATGACGGAAAAAGAATTGATAGGCGTAAGGGACAATTACGGGCTGAGACCATTATGCCTGGGAAAAAGAGCTGACGGATATCTCTTAGCTTCCGAAAGCTGTGCTATAAATGCAATGGGCGGAGAATTTGTAAGAGATATTGAGCCCGGAGAAATTATTGTTATAAATAAAGATGGTGTTAACAGCATCAAGTCCGAAAAATATGCACATCAAAAGCTATGTATTTTTGAACATGTATATTTTGCAAGACCGGACAGCAATTTAGACGGTGTAAATGTTTATGAGACAAGGTATAATTCCGGCAAATTATTAGCTCAGGAATCTCCCGTAAAAGCAGATCTGGTTTTTTGCGTACCTGACTCGGGAACACCTGCTGCTTTGGGATATGCACAGGAATTAAATATACCTTACGGTCTTGGTTTAATTAAAAACAGATATGCAAAGAGAACATTCATTGAACCTAAGCAAAGTTTACGGGAGCAGGGAGTAAAAACAAAGCTCAGTGTTTTAAAGGAAATAGTCAAAGACAAGGTTGTGGTCATGATTGATGACAGTATAGTGAGGGGTACCACGACAAAGCAGATTGTGAGCATGGTTAAGGAAGCCGGTGCCAAGGAGGTTCATGTGAGAATAGCTTCACCTCCCGTGACACATTCCTGTTTCTTCGGCATTAATACTCCTGACAGAAGCAAACTGATAGGGGCAAACAAAACAGTACAGGAAATACAAGATTATATTAAAGCCGACAGCCTTCACTATTTAAGCTTAGAAAGCTTAATAAAAGCAACAGGCTCGGCTTCAGGATACTGCAAAGCATGTTTAAACGGGGATTACCCCATGGAAGTACCAAACAACGGCATATGAGGAGGTATGTATGGAGCATAAGTTAACTTATAAGGATTCAGGCGTAGATGTACATTCGGGTTATGAAACGGTAAAGCTTATTAAAGATTACGTAAAAAAAACATATACTAAGGGAGTAATGTCGGATATTGGCGGCTTCGGCGGAATGTTTGCGCTTGACAAGGATGAATACGAAGAACCCGTTTTGGTTTCGGGAACCGACGGGGTCGGAACGAAGCTTATGATTGCATTCATGGCAGACAAGCATGACACCATCGGAGAGGATGCTGTTGCCATGTGCGTAAACGATGTTATATGCCAGGGTGCAAAGCCTTTGTTTTTTCTTGATTACATTGCAACGGGAAAATTAGAGCCCAAAAAGGCAGCGGATATTGTTAAAGGTGTTTCCGAGGGCTGCATTAAGGCAGGCTGCGCTTTAATCGGAGGAGAAACTGCTGAAATGCCGGGGCTTTACGGTAATGATGAATATGATATTGCTGGATTTTGTGTTGGAATTGTTGATAAAAAGAAAATAATAGACGGCTCTACAATAGTTGAGGGCGATATTCTAATAGGAATTCCTTCAAGCGGAATTCACAGCAACGGATACTCTTTAGTCAGAAAAGTATTTTTCGGTCATAAGAATTATGATATTAACCAATATGTGGAAGAGTTAGGCTGTACCTTGAGCGAAGAGCTTTTAACCCCCACAAGAATTTATCCGAAACTTATACTTGACCTTATATCAAAATATGAAATTAAAGGTATGTCAAATATTACAGGGGGAGGATTTTACGAAAATATTCCAAGAATGTTTCCGGAAGGTATAACCGCAGATATTGATACGGCAAATATCAACGTTTTACCTGTGTTTAATCTCATGCAAAGAGAAGGCAACATAGATATTGACGAAATGTATTCCACATTTAACATGGGTATTGGAATTGTGGCGGCAGTCGGAAATGATATTGCCGAAGATGTTATAGATTATCTGAAGAGTGCCGGAGAAGCTCCCGTGATTATAGGCAGGACGGTTAAAAGGGAAGGCGGGCTTAAGATATGCCACAAGTAAAAATCGGCGTATTAATATCCGGCTCGGGCTCAAACCTGCAGTCATTGATTGACAATATCGAAAACGGAAATATAAACGGAAAAATAACGGTTGTTATATCAAATAAAAAAGATGCTTACGGTTTGGAAAGAGCTAAGCAAAAAAATATTGATGCCATTTATGTAAATTATAAGAATTATGAAAGCTTTGACAAATTTAACGATGCAATTATAGAAGAGTTGAAAAGTCATGGTGTTGAATTAGTAGTATTGGCAGGATATCTTAAAATTTTAACTTCTAAGTTTATTGAAGAATACAGAAATCGAATAATAAATATTCACCCTTCCTTAATTCCCTCATTTTGCGGCAAGGGATATTATGGAATTAAGGTTCATGAAGAAGCTGTAAAATATGGTGTGAAGCTGAGCGGAGCAACGGTTCATTTTGTGGATGAGGGAGCGGACACAGGCCCCATCATTATTCAGGAAGCCGTAGAGGTTGACTGTGATGATACTGCGGATTCACTGCAGCAAAGAGTGCTGAAAATAGAGCATAAAATACTGCCCTTAGCTGTTAAATATTACTGCGGGGGAAGAATACAAATAATCGGAAGAAAAGTAAAAATTAAGGAGTGAAATAATGAGAGCTTTAATAAGTGTATCCGATAAAACGGGAATAGTTGAATTTGCTAAAGAGTTAAAAAGCTTGGGAGTTGAGATAATTTCTACGGGAGGCACTCACAGGACACTGCAGGAAGCGGGAATAATAGTAACAGGAATTTCTGAAGTAACGGGTTTTCCCGAATGCCTTGACGGAAGAGTAAAAACACTTCATCCGAATATTCATGCGGGAATTTTAGCAATGCGTTCTAATCCGGAACATATGAAACAGCTTTCGGATTTAAATATTAATACTATAGACCTTGTGGTTGTAAATTTATATCCTTTTAAACAAACAATCTTAAAAGATGGAGTCACAAGAGAAGAAGCTATTGAAAATATAGATATCGGCGGTCCGACCATGCTTCGCTCTGCGGCAAAAAATTATCAGGATGTGGCTGTTATAGTTGACCCTAAAGATTATGAAAAGGTAATTAAAGAATTAAAGGAAAAAAGCGAAGTTTCCTTAGACACTAAATTTTATCTTTGCTCCAAGGTTTTTGCCCACACTGCGCATTATGACACATTGATTGCTACTTACATGAAAAAAGAATTAAAAGATTATTCTTTACCTGATACATTTACATTTACCTGCGAAAAAATTCAGGAAATGCGCTATGGAGAAAATCCTCATCAAAAAGCGGCTTTCTATAAGGAAGTGCAAAATGCACAAGGACTTCTGGCATCGGCTGTACAGCTTCACGGGAAGGAATTATCCTTTAACAATATAAATGATACAAACGGTGCATTGGAGCTGTTAAAAGAATTTGACGAGCCTGCGGTTGTTGCGTGCAAGCATGCAAACCCATGCGGAGTCGGAGTTTCAGACAATATTTACGATGCATATATAAAAACTTTCAATGCGGATCCCACATCGATTTTTGGAGGAATTGTTGTGTTAAACAGAGAAGTCGATGAAAAAACAGCCGGGGAAATCAATAAAATCTTTGTTGAAATAATTGCAGCGCCTTCCTATGATAAAGAAGCACTAAAGATACTTAAATCAAAGAAAAATATAAGACTTTTGCAAATAGAAAATATATTACAAAAACAGGATGAAAATTCATATGACATTAAAAAGGTTGCCGGCGGTATTTTAGTACAGACAATTGATTCAAAATTATTTCCTGAAGATGAAGAGCTTAAAATCGTAACTAAAGCCTTGCCAACCGAACAGGAAATGAAGGACATCATGATTGCTTGGAAAATCGTAAAGCATACAAAATCAAATGCCATAACCATTGTTAAAAACGGCCAGTCAGTTGGAATAGGACCCGGGCAGGTAAACCGTATATGGGCATGCAGACAGGCAATAGAACATGCGTATGAATTCCTTGGAAAAAGCAGCACCAAGGGAGCTGTTCTTGCTTCGGATGCATTTTTCCCGTTTCCCGACTGCGCGGAAGAAGCAGCCAAAGCAGGAATAACTGCAATTATTCAGCCGGGTGGTTCCGTAAAGGACGACGAATCAATAGAAACATGCAACAAATACAATATTTCCATGGTTTTCACCGGTATGAGACATTTTAAACATTAGGAGGCAATAGTATGAAAATACTTGTGGTAGGAGGCGGGGCAAGAGAGCATGCAATTTGCTGGAAATTAAAGGAGAGCGATAAGGTTTCAAAATTATATTGTGCTCCCGGAAACGCAGGCATATCTCAAATTGCTCAGTGCGTTGATATCAAAGCGGATGAACTTGAAAAGATAGTTGAATATTCAGTAAACAATAATATTGATTTAGTCGTGGTAGGTCCTGAAGCGCCCTTGGTTTTAGGCTTGGTTGATATGCTTAATGAAAAGGGAATAAAAGCGTTCGGTCCTGTAAGGGCAGGTGCTGAATTTGAAGGAAGCAAGTCATATTCAAAGGATTTTATGAAGAAATATTCTATTCCGTCCGCTCAATATGAAGTATATACAGATTCCAAAAAAGCAATTTACAACCTAAATAAATTTAATACTCCCATTGTTGTTAAAGCCGACGGCTTAGCTTCGGGAAAAGGTGTTTTAATATGCGAAACAATAAAAGAAGCGGAAGAAGCAATAAAAAGCATTATGGATGACAAACAATTCGGCGATGCAGGCAATACGGTGGTTATAGAAGAATTTCTTCAGGGAACCGAGAGCTCTCTTCTTTGCTTTGTGGACGGCAAAAGAATAATTCCTATGGAAAGTGCCCGGGATTACAAAAAAGCATATGACAATGACGGTGGGCTCAATACGGGAGGTATGGGTTGTTTCTCACCAAATCCGATATATACTGAAGAATTGAAAAAATATATAAAGGATAATATTATAGACAGAACATTGAACGGATTTTTAAGTGAAAACATTGATTTTAAGGGAGTGTTGTTCATAGGGCTCATGATTGAAAACAATCAGGCGAAAGTATTGGAATACAACACAAGATTCGGAGACCCTGAAACTGAAGTAATTCTTCCGAGATTAAAATCTGATTTAGTTGATGTGATGCTTAAATGTATAGAAGGAAATCTGTCTGAGGATGATTTGCGGTGGAATGACGAAAAATGCGTAACAGTTGTTTTAGCTTCGGGAGGATATCCCGAATTCTATGAAAAAGGTAAGGAAATTACAATATTAAATGATGTGGACGATGATATAATAATTTTCCATGGAGGAACAAAGCTTTCGGGCGGCAAAACAGTTACCGACGGAGGAAGAGTTTTGGCAATAACCTCCATGGGAAGTACCATTGAAGAAGCAAGAAACAAAGTATACAATAATATTCCCAACATACACTTCGAAAAAATGCAATTCAGGAAAGATATAGCCCTGGGACAGTAGCGATTACATTACTGTCCCGCTTATGCGGGGCATTCTGAGGGACTGACATGAAACCTGTTCACAGGAATCTTTTTAGTTTTTTTCCACTTTTTATCATTATGATTGGACAAATGAATATATTATAACAAACGGATAAAGGAGGATGTTATGCACATTCATGTTGTTCAAAGGGGAGAAGTATTGTGGAGAATTGCTGATTATTATAATGTAAGAATACAAGATATTGTAGAGCTTAACGGATTGACTAATCCGGATGTTTTGTTACCCGGTCAGGCTCTTTTGATACCAACTACCGAAAATACTTATACTGTCAAGCAGGGAGATTCAATTTGGCAAATAGCGCAAAACTATGGAGTTAGTGTTCAAGACTTATTATGGGAAAATAAAATTTTAAATCCTGACTTAATATATCCGGGTTATGTACTCACAATACCGCAAAAGCCCAAGCCGGAAATAGATGTAAATGCATTTTCGTATTTTTTAGGTACTGAAGCTGTCCCCATAGTAAGAGACGCAGGAGATTATTTGACTTATTTAAGTCCATTTGCATATTTGATTAACGAGGACGGAAGCCTGGTAAATATTAATGATGAGCCTGCAATAGCAGAAGCTTATGCACAAGGCGTGGTGCCCATGATGGCAATAGTAAATTTTACTGTCAATGTTGCAGGTGAGAATATTGCACATATTGTTTTAAATAATCCCGATATAGTTAATACATTGCAGGAAAATATTATCAATACTATGAAGGATAAGGGATATCGCGGATTAAACATTGATTTTGAATATGTCCTTCCGGAAGACAGAGAAGCCTACAACAACTTCTTGGAAAGCACCGTTAACAGGTTGCATAATGAAGGTTTTTTTGTTTCTACGTCCTTGGCGCCAAAGTTAAGCGGTGAGCAAGAAGGACTTTTGTATGAAGCACACGATTATCCCGCTCATGGGCGATTAGCGGATTTTATTGTTCTTATGACTTACGAATGGGGTTGGAGAGGAGGACAGCCAAGAGCCATATCTCCCATAAATGAAATAGAGAAGGTTTTAGATTATGCTGTATCCGTTATTCCGAGAGAAAAAATATTAATGGGTTTCCAAATATATGCAAGAGACTGGAAACTTCCTTTTGAAGAAGGTCAGGAAGCAGCTACCATCAGCATTCAGCAGGCAATGGATATTGCCTATGAACATATGTCTGAAATTAAATATGATTACGTAAGCCAGTCACCTTATTTTCATTATACGGATGCAGAAGGAAACGCACATGAAGTATGGTTTGAAGATGCAAGAAGCGCTCAGGCGAAATTTGATACGGTGAAAGACTACGGATTAAGAGGCATAAGCTACTGGGGATTAGGATATGAATTCCCTCAAAACTTTCCTTTATTAAGTGACAATTTCCAAATCAGAAAGCTTTAACAACGCGGGACGGTGAGTATGCAAGTCATACCTTAACTGTCCCACTTTTTTATGACCAGGAACAGGGTATCTTTCATCTGCAAAAAGAATTTTTTGGTTGTTTGCAGCTTATTAAAAGGTATGTTATAATAAAATATATAATTTATTAATTAAAAATTGTAAAATTAATGATGATAATTTATTAATCACTGGGAGATAAAACATGTATGAAAATAAACAATTGCTTACTATTAAGGAAGCCAGCCAATGGGCAAGTGAGTATTTAGAAAAAAATGTAACTCCATCAAATATTTCTTATCTTATTCAATATGGAAGAGTACGTAAAATAGATGATAATGGAACAACTCAAGTTAATAAAGATGAATTAAAAGAATACTATTCTTCTTTAAATGGCAGTCGTGAAGTAAACTGGAAAGAGGAATTGGGAGAAGATCTTAATTGGGAATTATCTTTCGATAACGTAAAAGAGTCAGACACGACAAAACATGTACATAGACTTCATCCGTACAAAGGAAAATTTATACCTCAATTGGTTGAATACTTTTTAGATTTGCATACAGACAATTTTAAAACGCAAGTATATTTTAATAAAGGTGATATTATTCTTGATCCATTCAGTGGCAGTGGCACAACAATGGTACAAGCTAATGAATTAGGAATGCATGCTATAGGTATAGATATTTCGGAATTCAATTCACTGATTGCAAATTGTAAGGTTATGAAATATGATTTGGTGGATGTACAAAAAGAAATCAACAGAATTACATTATCTTTGAAAAATTTATTATCGGAAAGCAGAACAACAGAATTTGAAAATGAGTTATTAAAAGAGTTAAGTAGTTTTAATAATACTTATTTTCCTGTACCTGAATTTAAATATAAAGTGCAAAAAAAACTTATAGACGGAAAAAAATATGGAGAAGAAAAGGCAAAAGAGTTTTTACCTACATATTTAAAATTAGTTGATGAATATAAAATAAAATTATTGCAGCCTTCATCAAACAGTTTTCTTGAGAAATGGTTTACGCAACATGTTAGGGATGAAATAAATTTAGTTTTTGAGGAAATAAAAAAAGTCAATAATCTACGAACAAAAAAAATCCTAAGTATTATTTTAAGCAGAACAATTCGTTCCTGCAGAGCTACAACTCATTCGGATTTAGCTACACTGATAGAACCGGTAACCACAACTTATTACTGTTCAAAGCATGGGAAGATATGTAAACCATTATTTTCTATATTAAAATGGTGGGAATCCTATTGTAAAGATACTGTTAAAAGATTGGTTGAATTTAATAAAATAAGAACCAATACTGCACAATATTGTTTATCAGGAGATAGTAGAACAATTAATATATTTAATGAAATAAACAATAAAATACCGGAGTTCGGTAAAATATTAAGAGAGCAACAAATAAAAGGAATATTTTCAAGTCCGCCATATGTGGGATTGATTGATTATCATGAACAACATGCCTATGCATATGACTTATTTGGCTTTAAACGAAATGATGAATTGGAAATAGGTCCGCTTTTCAAGGGACAGGGCAGCGAAGCAAGAAGTTCTTATACAGATGGTATATCTGATGTTTTGAAGAATTGTAAAAGATTTTTAGTTGAAGATTATGATATATTTTTGGTTGCAAATGATAAATACAATCTTTATCCTGATATAGCTGAAAGATCAGGAATGAAAATTGTTAATAAATACAAACGTCCTGTGCTAAACAGAACTGAAAAAGTAAAAGGCGCATATTCAGAAATCATATTTCACTTAAAGGAGAAATAATATGTTAGATACTGATAGGGTAATAAGAATATCAGAAGTTGTAATAAAAATTCTTTATAGAAGATTTGATAATTTTCCCGAGGATGCAAATAGAAACAGAAATGCACCATTTCATAAGGCTTTTCTAAATGCATTTAGTGATAAGCTTGAGGACTTTGTTACAAATATCCCTTATTTTATTAGTTTAAGCAGTTGGCTTCATGGTTTAAATACAACTTTGGGACAAACATTTTTTGAAAGTGTGTCGCATATACTAAGCGACGGTTCTAAAAGGGAATATACATCGAAAAGAAGCGGTAATTTATTAATAAGTCAATATCAAAAGCAATTAATATCTGAAATAATAACTGATTTAAGTAACGGAAATGAAAAACCAAATTTAGAAAAAGAAAATAGATTTCTATTTAACAACAAAGGTGTTGCAGATACTGATTCCTTAGGATTTTCTGCAGATGTATTTATAGAAGAGGAAGATGAAATAATTGCAATTGAGCTTAAGGCTGTTCATCCAAATTCAGGTGAAGTAAGGGGTGAAAAGCAAAAAATATTAGAAGGAAAAGCTGCTTTATCAAGGCTGTTTCCTGACAAGGAAATAAAGTTTTTTATTGGATTTCCTTTTGATCCTACAAGTGAAGGAAGAGATACTGAATACAATAAAAAAAGATTCATGTCATCAATTATTAACATGGATAAATTCTTTGATGCAGAAGAGGTTTTGCTTTCATCGGAATTATGGGATTATTTGTCGGGAGAAAAGAATACAATGGAGCAAATATTGTCAATTATAAATTCTATAGCAACAACAGAATTTATGGAAATATATGAATATATAAATAATAATGATAATAGAAATACTGATAAATATCAGCAATACCTAAGGACTTGGAATATGAATCGGGAACTATTTTTAGTTAATAATTTTTCGAAAATTAAAGAACAGCTGGATTCAAAATATAAAAGAATTTATAATCAGCCTGTATTTAAGAATGGTGAATATAATTTAAATAGGTTTATAACACTAAGTAATCTAATACGAGAGGTAATGTAACAATGGAATAATGTGTGGGACGGTGAGTATGCAAGGCATACCTTAACTGTCCCACTTTTTTATGAACTTATGTCCCAATGGTGACATTAACGGTACTAAATACAAAAATACGGCATAGGGTATTGCTTTTGCATCAACGGCGATAGTTGCAAGGGGCACTGCTATTGCAACACTCCAAGGAAAAAGCTCGGCAATAAGAATTACAGTATTTTCAATATCAATTGCTATATGGGTATTTGTTAATCCATTTTCTTTGTAAATATTGTGCATAAGCTCATAAGTAAGCAATATTGGAAGTGTTTGATTGCAGCAAAAAGCACAAGTAACAATGCTTGTAAAAACCGTTGTCACATACACTCCTGCTTTTTTGCTCATCTTTACTAAGAATCCCTGAATATCATGAAGCATATCAGAACCTTCAAATATACCGGAATAAGAAGATGCTATCAATACTACAAATGAAACGGAAACCATGGACATTAAGCCGCCGCCTGAAATAATACCTGAAAGTTCAGGATCTGCATTCAGTTTATATCCGAAAATCATAGATTTAATGATTTCCAGCAAAGATAAATTCTGTAAATAATAGCAAACTAAAATTGCTGTTATTATACTAAATAGCATTGATATTTTTACACTCTTTTTTAATGCTGCCAGCAAGAAAATTATAAATGCCGGAAAAATTGTTGCTGTATGCAGATTAAAATAAACTGAAAATTTCTCAATCAATGTGTTATTTGTTACGTTTATCGGGTTTCCTTTTGATAAAAACCAATAAACAATTACAGAAGTTATAAATGGTAAGGTTCCGGTAATAAGCATTTTTTTTACATTATCATATAAATCGGTTTCTGTAACAATAGCTACTAAATTTGCACTGGAGGACACCGGTGAACATCTGTCCCCGAAAAAAGCTCCGGATATTATGGCTCCTGCTGCAATGTAAATATTGACGCCGCCGCTTTTAGCCAAAACGATTAAAACTATCCCAATTGTTCCTGCAGTCCCGAAGCTTGTACCAAGAGCGAAGGAAACAAAGCAGGATAACAGGAAAGCAAATAAAATAAAATAATCGGGATTCATTGCCTTTGTGCCGTAATAAACAAAAAACGGAATTGTACCGCTTGCCCGCCATAAAGCTGTAATCATTCCTATTAAGGCAAAGATAGGCATTAATGAAAGTGATTTTTTCATGCCTTTTAATAGCATATGAATTATGCTTTTAAATTTGTAGCCTCTATGAAAGGCCGTTATTGAAAAAGAAATCATTCCTATAAGTAAGGGAATAATAGTGGGAATCCGTTTAATTATGCTGTAAATCAAAGATAAGGTAAAAATAATAATTGCAAGTATAAAATCCATTTATATGTCTCCCGTAAATTCAGTAATTATATTATATTATCATTTACGAAAAAAACAAGGATAAAAGTGAGGCATTATACTTGATAAATGTTAAAATATGTTATAGAATTATAATATATAACGTTTGCTTGAGTACCATTAATATATTAGGAGGAATTATGGATAAGGAAAAGTTAAGCAAAATGAATTTTTCAACGAGGGCTGTTCATTCCGGTTATAAATCGAATGAATACGGAGCATTGGCGACACCAATATATCAAACATCTACTTTTATATTTGATTCGGCTGAACAAGGAGGAAGGCGATTTGCATTAGAAGAAGAGGGATATATTTATACCAGGCTTGGGAATCCGACTTGCTCTCAGGTTGAAGACAAACTTGCTTGCCTTGAAAATGCCGAGGCTGCAGTATCAATGGCTTCAGGAATAGGTGCCATTACTTCAGTAATATGGGCTTTGGTAGGTGCGGGAGACCACATCATAGCAGCCAAAACTTTATATGGTTGTACATTTGCTTTTATGAACCATGGATTGACTAAGTTTGGTGTTGAAGTTGATTTTGTTGATACATCTGATCCTGAAAATGTCAGGAGAGCCATGAAGCCTAATACGAAAATTGTATATTTGGAAAGCCCGGCAAATCCAACCATGCTTTTGACAGATATAAAAGAAGTATCAAAAATTGCACATGAAAAAGATTGTATTGTCATGGTTGATAATACCTATTGCACACCCTATATACAAAGGCCTCTTGATTTAGGAGCGGATGTTGTGGTTCACTCCGCAACCAAGTATTTAAATGGTCACGGTGATGTAATTGCCGGATTTGCGGCAGGCAAAAAGGATATTATCGATTTAGTGAGGCTGGTGGGAATAAAAGATATGACAGGTTCGGTATTAAGTCCGTTTGATGCGTATTTGATTAACAGAGGAATGAAAACCTTGGAAGTAAGAATGGAAAAACATTGCTCCAATGCGCAAAAAGTTGCAGAATTTCTTGAAGCTCATCCTGCGATAGAATGGATTGGATATCCGGGATTAAAGAGTTTTCCTCAATATGAGCTTGCAAAAAAGCAAATGACGCTTCCGGGAGCCATGATTGCTTTTGAAGTAAAAGGAGGATTAGAGGCAGGAAAAGTATTAATGAATTCACTTGAGCTTTGTTCATTGGCGGTAAGTCTTGGAGATACCGAAACATTAATTCAACATCCGGCTTCCATGACACATTCTCCATATACACCGGAAGAAAGGGCTTTAAGCGGCATTTCTGAAGGACTTGTAAGACTTTCTATAGGTTTGGAGCATCCGGATGATATAATAGATGATTTAAAGCAGGCATTGGATAAATTAGCGTAACAAGGCGAACTTAATGAATTTCGGTCAGTCTGCGGAGCGTTATAAAATTTTAGTGAATAAATATATTAAATTTTATAACAATATATCAGAGGTGATTTTTAATAGAATAAATTTATTTAGTTTAATTTAGTATTATATAAAAAAATAGGAGGAAATTATGAGAGCAGAAGTTGACAGAGACGCTTGCATCAGCTGCGGACTGTGCGAATCGGTTTGTCCCGATGTTTTTGAATTGGATGATGAAGGTATTTCCGTAGTATTAGTTGACCCAATACCTTCAGAATTTGAGGACTGTGCAAAAGAAGCTGAAGAGGGCTGCCCCACGGATGCAATTCATGTTGAATAAAGCAATGCTAAAGGCTGCTGCACTATAGTGCGACCGCCTTTATTTTTTATACAATAAAATATAGAAAAATGGCAAATTGTTTGTTATACTATAATAGGGTGGTGAGCATATGAAATATTTAATTGGAATCGATGCCGGAGGAACAAAATCAGAGCTGATTGCTTATGATCTTAATTATAATCCTATTGTAAATATAATGGGAGGAACAGGAAATCCTTCGATAAACTTGGATAAAACCGTTAATAACATAATATCCCTAATTTATGACTGTGTAAATGAATTGGGAAGAGAAAACTGCCTTTTTATTGCTATCGGAATGGCAGGTGTAGAAACAGGCAATTATGTCGAACTTATTAAAAAATATGTGGAGGGAGCTTTTGTAATAGATACGGTAGTTATGAATGATGCTGAAATGGCGTGCAAAGCATATTTTGGAAATAAGGACGGAATTTTAGCTATTTCGGGGACAGGCTCCTCATGTTTTGCACAAAAAGACGGAAAGGGCGAAATGGTCGGTGGATGGGGTCATATATTAGGCGATGAAGGAAGCGGCTACCATACGGTTATGCAGGTTTTTAAAAATATTATTTATAAATTTGACAGAAATATTCCTTTTGATAATTTAAGCAAAGCCATGATAGATATAATTGGCGGTTCCACACGCTCTGATATTATGAATTTTATTTATAACAACGAAAAAAATAAAATCGCCGCTCTTTTTCCGATAATAGTGGATTATGGCAGGGAAGGAGAGCCCTATGCAATAATGCTTTTAGAAAATGCAGGCAAATATCTTGCAGAGCTTACCGAAGCTGCATATAAAAAGAAAAATTTCAAAGGTCCCGCTAAAATAGGATTAAAGGGAGGAGTTTTTCATAACAGCTGCTCGATGCTTTCTTCATATATGGGCGAAATACAAAAAAGGTTAAGCTCATACGATATAATAGAAGAAGATATTTCAACAACCAAGGCGGTATGCAATATATTTAAAGAACGTAAATAGAAAAGGTGCTCGCATGAGCACCGCATACTATTGACAAACTCTCTATTTTTGGGGGGTTTAATCACCGCCAAATAAGTTTCCTATTCCAATATTTCCAAGCAAGCTTGCTTCACCCTTGGAGCCGCTTCCACCGCTTTTTTTACTTGCGGAGTATATTCTGTCGGCAATTCTGCTGAATGGAAGTGATTGCATCCATACCGAGCCGGGGCCTCTTAACGTTGCCAAGAACAGTCCCTCGCCGCCGAATAATGCGCTTTTTACATTGCTTGCAAATTGAACATCATAGTCTACCCCTTGAGTAAATGCCACCAAACAGCCGGTATCTAATTTAATCATTTCTCCCGATGCCAATTCTTTTTTAATAATTGTGCCGCCGGCATGCAGAAATGCGAAGCCGTCCCCAACCAATCTTTGCATTATAAATCCTTCTCCTCCGAAAAGGCCCGCACCTATTTTTTTCTGGAATGCTATTGATATTTCAATACCCTTCGCAGAACATAAATATGAATCCCTTTGACAAATAAGCTGTCCGTCATAATCGGGCAGGCTGACAGGTATTATTTTTCCGGGATAAGGTGCCGCAAATGCAACAACCTTTTTGTCAACACTTTTGTTTGTAAATGTTGCCGTAAATAAATTTTCTCCTGTAAGTACTCTTTTGCCTGCCGTAGCTAACATTCCCTTAAAACCCTTGCTTTTTTCACTACCGTCTCCAAACATAGTATCCATTTCAATGCTTGAATCCATGTACATCATTGCACCGGGCTCTGCAACGATTGTTTCTCCATAATCAAGACCGATTTCAACAAACTGGATATCGTCCCCGAAAATTTTGTAATCCACCTCGTGCGCTACTCCCATAAATCCTCCTTGTAAAGATTATTTAATCCCCTAAATCCATTTATAGAATAGCAAACATTTTCACAAAATGCAATAAAAAATTGTCTTGTTTTATTCGGATTAAATTTATATAATAGAGACAAGGTTAAATTACTGAAAAAGGGTAGGCGCGCAGAGCATCTTTCCGCCTTCGGTTCGGAATGACACGATTTTAAGGTGTTTGACAAAATTATTTAATAAAGCGGGACAAAATGGAAAGATATGAAGAAATAGAAAGAAGTAT
>DAIMMU010000162.1:0-5819 GCA_036720515.1 Sedimentibacter sp. | reverse complement strand
ATAACTGTAAAATAAAACAAAGGAAGATGTTATGGAAGCAATAAAAAAGATAAAAGAGGAATTAAAAGGAAAAACAATTGAATTGTCATCATTGGACAAAGACAGAACAGCTTTATTTGTTGTGGATATGGTTAACGGGTTCGTTTATTCGGGTGCATTAGCATCACTTAGGGTTGCGGACAATGTACAAAACATTGTGGAATTAAATAAAAAAATGAAGGGCTGTAAGAAGGTGTTTTTTTTAGACACTCATGATGAGAGCTCAACGGAATTTTGCAGTTTCCCAATTCACTGCATGAAGGGTGAACGGGAGGCGGAATTAATCCCTGAGCTTAAAACCGAAGACTCGGAAGGAGAGGAAACATTCTACATAGAAAAGAACAGTACAAACGGATTTCATGCGGAAGGCTTTAAAGAATGGATTCAAAAATATGAAGATGGGGTTGACAACTATATAATTACAGGCTGTGTAACAGATATTTGCATACTTCAGTTCGCCTTGACATTGAAATCTTATTTTAATGAAAACAATATAGATAAAAGAGTTATAGTGCCTGTCAATACGGTAGAAACATATGACGCCGGTACTCATGACGGCGATCTTTTTAATTTATTTGCCCTATATAACATGCACATAAGCGGCATAGAAATAGTCGATAAAATAAAATAACGGGAGTATACTTATGTATTATAACAATTTTAGTGAGAGAAGATTATCCATGCTGATGGATTTTTATGAATTGACAATGGCAAATGGATATTTTGCCAATGGTATGAAGGATAAAATAGTATATTTTGATTTATTTTTCAGAAAAAATCCAGATGATGCTGGATTTTCAATAGCAGCCGGATTAGAGCAGGTAATCCAATATATTAAAGAATTAAAGTTTTGTGATGAAGACATTAATTATCTCCGAAACAAAAATTTATTTAAGGAAGAATTTTTGCAGTATTTAAAAAACTTCAAGTTTTCAGGGGACATATATGCAATACCCGAAGGAACTCCGGTATTTCCAAATGAACCTCTCATAACAGTCAGAGCTAAAACAATTGATGCACAAATTATAGAAACAATGTTATTGTTAACAATAAACCATCAAAGCTTAATTGCCACAAAGGCAAATCGCGTGGTTAGAGCTGCAAAGGGTAAGCCTATCATGGAATTTGGCGCAAGAAGAAGCCAGGGATATGATGGCGCCATTTACGGAGCGAGGGCTGCTTATATAGGAGGGGTGGTTGGAACTGCCACAACATTGGCTGATGAAGCATTTGGTGTTCCTGCTCTTGGAACAATGGCTCATTCGTGGGTTCAAATGTTTGAAAGCGAATATGAAGCATTTAAAGTATATGCGGAAAATTATCCTGATGATTGCACTTTACTGATCGATACATACAACACAATTAAAAGCGGAGTACCCAATGCCATTCGTGTTTCAAAAGAAATACTTGAGCCTATGGGTAAAAGACTTAGAGGAGTCAGAATAGACAGCGGTGACATTGCATACTTAAGCAAGAAATGCAGAAGAATGCTTAATGAGGCAGGGTTGTACGATTGTGCGATTGTTGCATCAAACAGCTTAGATGAATTCATAATTTCCGATTTGTTGGACCAGGGAGCAAAAATTGATTCCTTCGGTGTTGGGGAAAGATTGATAACTGCTAAATCGGAGCCTGTATTCGGTTGTGTTTATAAACTTGCGGCAGTGGAGAATGAAGGAGTTATCTATCCAAAAATTAAAATATCGGAAAATGAGGAGAAAATAACGAATCCGGGTTATAAAAAAGTATGGAGGCTCTATGATAAAAAAGGAGATAATCCAATAGCGGACGTTATTACCTTAGCAGATGAAATAATCGATAATTCAAAGCCATATATAATATTTGATGAAGTACATGTTTGGAAAAAGAAGAAAATAACAAGATTTTATGCAAAAAATCTGCAGGTTCCCATATTCATAAACGGAGAATGCGTTTATGAAAGCCCAAGCTTAAATGAAATTAAAAAATACTGCGAAGAACAGGTAGGTAATCTTTGGGGAGAAATCAAAAGATTTACAAATCCTCACAATTACTATGTTGATTTATCGGCAGATTTATGGGAATGCAAACAAAATTTAATCTCATTGTACAGCTTTAAATAAATTGGTGAACGAGACTGCTAAATGCCAAAACAGCCACGGGGCACCCCGTGGCTGTTGCTTATACAGAATAATTATCAAAATAACCCTGAATATAAATTATCGGTGTTCCCTTATCTCCGCTTCCGGATGTTAAGTCGCATAGGGAGCCTATGAGGTCTGTGAGCTTTCTTGGAGTTGTTCCCTGGGATTCCATGCTGTCTTTTAAATCACTGTCTTTATGCTCTATATATTCGGAAATTGCCTTCCTGAGTTCGTCACCCTTTAAATGCGAAAACTGATTGTCTGCCAAATATTTCAGCTTTAATTCGTTCGGAGTTCCGTTTAATCCTTCTGTATATCCGGGAGAAACTACGGGGTCTGCAAGCTCCCAAATTTTGCCTACAGGGTCTTTGAAAGCTCCGTCTCCGTATACCATCACTTCAATTTTCTTTCCTGTTAGTTCAAACAACTTGCTCTGTATACTTTCAACCAAGGTTTGAGAATCTCTCGGAAAAAGCTTTACAGTATCTTCCGTAGCCTTGTTTGAACCTAAGAGCCCGTATTTTTCATTGAAACCGCTGCCGTCTGCAGGTTGGTTTAAAATATCGTCTAAGCCGAAAACAGTTTCCGCTCCTGCAGCTTTCAACAACCTTTTGCTTCTTTCCCTTGTATGTATATCGCATGTAATTACGTTCTTGGTGTAATTTAAGATGCTTATTGGATTATTTGCGAAAATAACTTCAACTTCCGCACCGCTTTCTCTGATTATATCAGAATAATACTCAATATAATCCACTCCGGTAAAGACATGCTTTGTATTCATAAAGTGGCTTCTGAATTCAATTTCGGTAAGCACATCAGTCCATGGGTTAACTCCCTCCTTATCTAAAAGGTCATAGTCAACCAACGGATTTCCTACTTCATCCGAAGGATAACTGAACATTAAATATATTTTTTTAAATGCTTTGGCAATACCCCTGAGACAAATTGCAAATCTGTTTCTGCTTAGTATCGGAAATATTAAACCGACGGAATCGCTATCAAATTTTTCTTTTACATCATGTGCTATATGATCAACATTTGCATAATTTCCTTGTGCTCTTGCAACCACAGCTTCGGTAATACCGACAATATCTCTGTTTCTTAAAGAAAATCCTTCACATTCCGAAGCTTTTAATACCGTATCAACGGTTATTTTTATTATGTCATCACCTTTAGTGATTATTGGAGCTCTTAATCCCCTGACAACAGTTCCAACCATTCTATCCATTTTAGTCTCCTTATCAATTAATCTGCTTATATTATAATACATTGAAAGAACTATGTAAAATAATATTATTGTTTTTTTACTGGACAAAATAATAAAAATTAATTACAATATGTGTAAATTAGATAATAATATTATAATTTTCATAATTTTTTGGAGATATATGATGAAAATAGGTATGCGCAATATTAAAACAACACTATCAGTTTTTATATGTTTGTTGTTGTTTGGAGTGATTAACAGGGAAAACTCCGTGTTTGCCTGTATTGCTGCAGTAATTTGCATGCAAAACACGGTTGTTGACTCTATGGAAAAAGGAATAGCAAGGATTATCGGAACAATAATCGGAGGCGTGGTAGGAGCTTTGGTTTTGTTTATTGTCAATACATTTTTTAATGATAATTTATTAATTTTTATTATACCCTTAGGAATTATGATACTGATTCAAATATGTGTTGTAATTAATATGAAGCAATCTGTGGTTATTTGCTGTGTTGTATATTTAAGTGTGATGATTACAAAAAACCATGATGGGGGATATTTACTTTACACAATAAACAGGGTATTGGATACATCAATTGGTATATTAATTGCCCTTTTGGTAAATAAATATGTGGGAATACCGGAAAAACTAAAATTGAGATTCAAACAAAATGAGAATGAAATTCCCGGAGAAGATGAAGATAAGGATGATGAACAAAACAGGGAGCAGCCCTCGATATTTTGAGCCGCAGGTGAAGAATATCATACTTTAAAAATTTATTATTGACATTATTATAATACTATTGTAATGTATCTTTTGTTATGACATAAATATAAGGACAACTTCATAAAATTAATTAAGCCGGATTTTATCCGGATAATATTAAGTAATGGAGGTTGTATTGTGACTGGAGCAGATTTGGGTATAATATTGGCTTATACAGCAGGCTTAATGCTTATATTTATGACATCCTTGATTTTTTTTAAGCCCCTTAAGCTTATTGGAAAGGTTATTTTAAATTCACTTATAGGCGCTTTAATCTTAATCATATTTAATTATTTTGGACAGTATACAGGTGTTTACATAGGAGTAAATGAATTTACTGCACTGATTATAGGATTATTGGGCATACCGGGTTTTATTGCCATATTGTTGGTAAAACTGCTTATATAATAATTAGCACTCAACCTGGTGAGAAATAATTGTTGGACAATGATAATATGCTGTTATATAATGTATACAGGAAGGTGATTGTATGTGGCTTGAATATATTGTACTATTTTCAATTGCAATGTTGTTTTTTTCAATAACAGTGGTACTTACCGTTGAAACTGTACACACCACCAACAGCATTTCTAAAAAAAGAAAAAAATAAAATATTAAATTTAAAAAAAAGGAGCTGAGCACTAATCCCAATATACAACATAAATAAGTTTATTTATTGATTTAACGGGAGACAAAAAGATGGAAAAACTAAATATTATTTCAGGGATTAAACAGTATCGAAGTGAAGTAGATACAAATTTTCACATGCCCGGTCATAAAGGTAAAGATGAGATTTTAGGAGAACTTAGCAAGAACCTGAATTTTTATGACATAACGGAAACTCTTGGTACAGATAATTTGCATTACCCTACAGGTTTTTTAAAGGATGCCATGAATTATATTTCTAAAGTTTACGGCAGTAAAAAGTCATACATGGTCGTTAACGGCACATCCTGCGGAATAATCTCGGCAATAATGGCATGTACAAACCCCGGAGATAAAATACTTGTGCAAAGGGATTGTCACAAGTCAGTTTACAATGCTTGTATATTAGGAGATTTGAAGCTGTTTTACCTATATCCGGAATTCAATAAAAAACATGGTTTAAATTTCAGCATAAGTTTAGATAAGCTAAATCAAATGCTAACGGATAATCCGGATATAAAGATGGTGGTATTAACTTATCCTACATTTTATGGTATTTGTTTTGATATAAAAAAGGCAGCGGAGATTGTTCATAAACACGGTAAAATTTTGATGATAGATGAAGCACACGGCTCACATCTTATGTTTTGCAAGGATTTATTGCCGCCTTCGGCGGAAAGTTCCGGAGCCGACATAGTTACTCAGAGCACGCATAAAACCTTGCCGTGCCTTACTCAAGGTTCAATTTTGCATATTTGCTCAGACAAGGTAAATGTCAACAATATAGAAACTATGTTAAGGATCCTTCAAACCACTTCTCCTTCATATATTTTAATGGCGTCAATTGAAAATGCCGTTCACTGGATGGAGGAACATGGGGAAGAAAGATTAAAAAGAAATATTGAAGTATTTAAAAGAAGAACATTGGAACTCAGAAATATGGGAATCAATGTTTTGGAAGATGATTTTTTGATCAGCGAAGGCTTATATGATTTCGATGCAACCCGTGCCGTAATCAGTATGAGTGAACTTGGTATAA
>DAIMMU010000161.1:0-5824 GCA_036720515.1 Sedimentibacter sp. | reverse complement strand
GACCTACCAACCATTTTTCTGAAAAAACACTCAGAAAAATGGGGTTAGGGCATCTACATATAATATCCGCCGTTGACGGAGATAACCTGCCCTGTTATATATGATGCTTTGTCTGAAATTAAGAATTCAACACAATCAGCAATATCGGAAGGCTGACCTAATCTCTGAAGCGGAATATTCCTCATCATTTCCGCCTTTAAATCCTCCGGAATTTTATCCGTCATTTCAGTCTTAATAAACCCCGGTGCTACGGCATTTACCAAAATATTTTTTTTGCCTAATTCTCTTGCCATGGACTTGGTCATACCTATTACTCCTGCCTTTGAAGCTGAATAATTAACCTGTCCGGCATTGCCGGCAAGACCTACCACCGATGATATATTGATAATTCTGCCTTGTTTCTGCTTAATCATTCTTCTTGCAATATGCTTGCAGCAGTTAAAGGTACCCTTAAGATTTGTATCAATAACCTGATCAAATTCTTCTTCCGTCATCAAAGGAAGTATATTATCCTTTGTAATTCCTGCATTATTAATAAGCACATCCACTGAGCCAAAATTGCTGTAAGCTTCATCAACAAGTTTTTTAGCATCCTCATAATCGGATATATCGCATTTTACAATTATATTTTTAGTTTCTTTGTTGGTTAAATCATTTATCAGTTCTTCCATGGAAGATGTGCTGCTTCTGTAATTTAAAACTAAATTGTAATTTAATTCATTTAGCCTTTTTGCTATTACAGCGCCTATTCCCTTTGAAGCTCCCGTAATAATGGCAGTTTTCATATTTTCCCTTCCTGACTTTGTTTTAAACTCCTGCAAATTGCAGATATGAATTTAATCCCTGAATATTTTCAATATTTATTGTTTTAACATTCTTATCGATTTTTTTAATAAAACCTGAAAGTGTCTTTCCCGGTCCTATTTCAACAAATGTACTTACTCCATCCGCAATCATTTTTCTTACGCATGCCTCCCATCTGACAGGATTGTATACTTGTTTTTCGAGCTTTTCCGCAATCATTTCATTTGTTTCGTAGTATGCGGTGTCAACATTTGATATAACCTTATTATCAGGCTTCTTGAATTTTATTTTGATTAGCTCCTCTTTTAGTCTGTCTCCCGCAGGTTTAAGCATTGAAGTGTGAAAGGGTGCGCTTACCTGCAATTTTACAGCTCTTTTAATATTAAACTGCGACGCTTTATCCAGCGCATTATCAATTGCACTGCTTTTACCTCCGGCAACTATTTGTCCCGGGCAGTTAAAGTTTGCAGGTTCCAGCAAACCATACCTGTCGGTTATATTCCTGCAGAATGCAATTGCATCCTCATCGGTACAGCCAAGTAGGGCTAACATTCCGCCTTCCCCCAATGGGACAGTACTTTGCATATAGCTCCCTCTCTTATATACTAATTTTACAGCCGTTTCAAAATCCATGGCACCTGCTGCAGTCAAAGCTGAATACTCACCAAGGCTCAGTCCTCCCATTAAAACAGTATCCTTTTGAGTTTTCTTTAATACTTCATACATCGCAATGCACACCGTTAAAAGTGCCGGTTGAGTTATCTTTGTAATACTTAAATCTTCATCGGGTCCTTCAAAGCAAAGCTTAGTTATATCAAATCCCAAAGCCTCATCAGCCCTTTGAAATATTTCTTTGCTTTCTTTAAAATTGTCATAAAATTCTCTTCCCATTCCCGCATATTGAGCTCCCTGTCCGGGAAAAACAAAAGCTGTCTTATTCATTGCTGCCTCCTGCAATAAATTTTAAATTTTCCATAATTTTTTCTGCTTCTTCAAACATTTCGGTGATTATTTCCTTGCTTCTTTGCTCCTTATTGACCAAGCCTGCAATTTGACCGGACATTACTGAGCCGTAATCCACATCACCTTCAACAGCAGCTTTGTAAAGCCTGCCTCTTCCCAATGCCTCCATTTCTTCTAAAGTTGCATTGTTTTTTTCCAATTCCTTAAATTTAGTAACAAGTCTGTTTTTTAATACTCTTACGGGATGACCCGTCTTTCTTCCTGTTACGGCAGTATCCGTATCACTTGCTTTCTTTACTTTATCTTTGTAATTTTGATGAACACTGCATTCCTTTGCTAAAAGAAATCTTGTTCCAACCTGAACTCCCTGGGCTCCCAAACTAAATGCAGCTGCGATTCCTCTTCCGTCACCTATTCCTCCCGCAGCTATTACGGGAATATTAACCACATCCGCTACCTGTGGTGTAATACACATGGTTGTTAACTCTCCTACATGTCCTCCTGCCTCTGTCCCTTCACAAATTATTGCATCAACCCCTGCCTTTTCAAGATGCTTTGCAAAAGCTACGGACGGAACAACAGGTATAACCTTGATTCCCGCTTCCTTCCATATTTTAATATACTTACCCGGGTTTCCTGCCCCGGTAATTATTACGGGTACTTTTTCTTCTATCAATAATTCGCTTATTTCCTTTGCATAAGGACTTAAAAGCATTACATTAACCCCGAATGATTTATCCGTCAATTTTCTGATCTTATGTATTTCTGCTTTTACTGATTCAGGCGAATTATTGCCGGATGCTATAACACCAAGCCCTCCTGCTTCAGACACGGCTGCCGCTAATCCTGCATCTGATATTTGCGCCATACCGCCCTGAAAAATCGGATATTTTATATTAAGCATCTCACATATTTTAGTATAAATCATAGCTCTCCTTTTAATTAACAGAAAACGCCTTAACGGCGTCAAATGTTTTATTGATTATCTTTTTCTGTCAGGTAATTTACTATATCTCCAACTGTTATTAGCTTGCCATAATCATCTTCTTCAATTGTTACATCCAACTCATCTTCAATTTTGCTTATAAGTTCGAATAAATCCAATGAATCGGCTCCCAAATCATCTTTTATTTTGCTTTCTAAAGTAATGCTATCTTCCTCAACATCTAATTCCTCAATTAAAATTTCTTTAACCTTTTCTAAAATCATTATTGCCTCCTGATTACATATATCATTTTGATTTATGTATTAATTTAAAATCAAATATTTTGATATTCGAAGTATAATACAATATTTATTCTTTGTCAATATTTTTTTGGAAAAAACAATTGCATAAAATCAAAAATTACTGACAAGGGGACGTGACAAGGGGACGTGACAAGGGGACGGACTGACAAGGGGACGGGGTTGCTGTCAGACTGACAAGGGGACGGGGTTGCTGTCATCAATGTGACAACAACCCCGTCCCCCCGACACAAAAACTTTTAGCTTTCGCGATTATTGGTTTTGCGGTTACTTCCAATTGTCTTTTATTGCTTTTACAATATATTCCGCAGCTTTTCCGTCTCCGTAAGGATTGACGGCTTTAGCCATCTTCTCATATTCTTCTTCATTTGATAATAGCAAATCTAAACTGTTATAAATATTAGCATATTCTGTACCTAATAATTTAGCAGTTCCTGCTTCGATTCCTTCCGGTCTCTCAGTTTCTCTTCTAACAACCAATACAGGTTTACCAAAAGTCGGTCCTTCTTCTTGAAGTCCTCCTGAATCGGTAACTATCAAATGCACCTTTGACATAAGATTTGCCATCGGCTCATAGTCCAAGGGCTCAATAAGATGAACCCTATCTTTATCTTTAAAAATTTTATAAGCAATTTCCCGTACCTTTGGATTTAAATGCATAGGAAAAACCAACTCTGTATCCTTATATTTTTCTATAATATCATTTACAGCAGAAAAAATATTTTCCATAGGTGCGCCGATATTTTCTCTTCTGTGACACTCCATTAAAACAACTCTTTTTTTGTCAAAATCCAGTTGATTTAATAAATCCATGTCAAATTTATAATCCTCTTTAATTACATATTTTAAAGCATCTATCACTGTATTTCCTGTTATGTAAATCTTATCCTCAGGATAATTTTCTTTCATCAAATTATCCTTATTTCTTGCTGTCGGAGCAAAATGAAAATCAGTCACCACTCCCGTCATCATCCTGTTGGCTTCCTCAGGATATGGGGAATATAAATTGCCGCTTCTAAGTCCTGCTTCCACATGACCTATTTTTACCTGATGATAAAAAGCAGCTAAAGCGCCTGAAAACACAGTGGTGGTATCTCCCTGCACCAAAATTAAATCCGGTCTGAAATCTTCTATTACTTCTTCTAAACCTGTTAATGCTCTGCATGTTATTTGTGTAAGTGTTTGACCGCTCTCAAAAATATTTAAGTCATAGTCCGGCTCAATACCGAAAATTCTCAGCACTTGGTCTAACATATCCCTATGCTGTGCAGTTACACATATTTTTGATATGAAATGTTCCCGGTTTCTTTTCAGAGCCTTCACGATGGGAGCCATTTTCACTGCCTCCGGACGGGTGCCGAATACTACCAAAACCTTAATCTTATCCATATTTCCTCCTATTAATAACAGAATTTAAGCACAGCCTAATCAATAAAATGACAAAGTTAATTTCCGATTTGTCATTATCCTGACTCGGGCAAAGCCTAAATTCAACCATTGTTTATTATTCAATATTCATCGGTACTTTTACTATTGTTCTTTTCTTATGAAAAATCCTGCTTTTTTCGCAGATAAAAATGCAACTATTACAACTATTGTAGCAACTGTCAGCCCGATGAAGGGGTCTGTGTCTGCAATTATTACCGCAACAATTCCCAAAAGCATACTTATGAAATACATTACTAAAACTGTCTGTCTCTGATTAAGCCCAAACTTCATAAGCTTATGATGAAGGTGTTCCTTGTCGGCTTGCATTATCGGTTTTTTGTTTATATATCTTCTGATTATTGCAAATGCAGTATCAAGTATAGGCAATCCCAGTGCAAATACAGGAACAGCCAATGCAACGGCCGCAACACTTTTAACCATACCTGAAACCGATGTGACAGCAAGCATGTACCCTAATAACAGCGACCCTGTATCTCCCATGAATATTTTTGCCGGATTAAAATTAAAAGGCAAAAATCCGAGGGAAGCACCTGCAATAATTGCACATTGCATCACGATGAAATCATGTCCCAATCTTGCTGCCGTAAAAAGAAGGGTAGTAGCTGCTATGCTGGCAACCCCTGAGGCAAGTCCATCAAGACCGTCTATCAAATTTATTGTATTGGTTATACCCACTATCCATAATAATGTTATAACAAATGAAAGCCATGTAAATAAATAGCTCATACCTGTTTCCGAAAGGGGATTTGTTATAAAATGTATCTGTACGCCGCCTCTTATTGCTATTAATGCCGCTAAAATCTGTATAATAAGTTTTATTCTTGCAGGCATGCCATACATATCATCAACAACTCCTGTAAGCATAATTACCGTTGCACCTGCCATAATATGATAATTGGTAGAATTATGAGGCATGTAAACAAACATGCAGGCAATTATTGCCACATATATGGCAAGTCCGCCGAAATAAGGCATCGGCTTAATGTGAATTTTTCTTGTTTCCTTAGGAACATCCAATGCCCCCACCCTTATTGCAAGCCTTCTTGCCAGCGGAGTCATTACGAATGATATAATAACAGCAGAAATAAAAGCAATTAAATTTTCAGTCATTATTTTTCCTCTTTTTTTTAAATTTCTATATCCATTATTTTGTTTACTCTGTTTTCATGTCTTCCACCTTCAAATTCGGTTGAAAGCCACGCATCTACCATTTCAATCGCAACACCGACACCGGTAACTCTGCCGCCAAGAGCAAGCATATTAGCGTTGTTGTGCATTCTTGACATTCTTGCCATATATTCATTGGTACACAATGCACATCTTATTCCTTTAACTTTATTTGCGGCAATTGAAATTCCTATTC
>DAIMMU010000160.1:0-5847 GCA_036720515.1 Sedimentibacter sp. | reverse complement strand
TAAATATCAGAAGACAGGTATTTGCGAAAATAGCAAAAATGGCTTATGATGGTACCGATTTAAGCGAGTTAGAAAAATCATCATTTGAAATTTTGCCTGGCGAAGTGGCAACATACAGAGACAGCGTATTTAGAGAAAGAGCAATAGTAGATGAGCGGCTAAGGCTTACAATGGGTTTAAATGCAAGAAAACCAACTGAATACCATAGGATTACCGACGGGATTTTCGAAATGAATGTTGATAAAACTAATTTTATAGAGCCCTTAATAAATGTAATTACATTTGCATGTGAAGCATGTCCTACGAAAGCCTTTTATGTTACGGATAATTGCAGGAAATGCTTAGCTCACCCATGTACGAATGTGTGCCCTGTAAATGCAGTTTCAATTGGAAAGAACAGATCAATTATCGACAATGATAAATGTATTAAATGCGGCAGATGCAAAGAAACCTGCCCTTACAAAGCAATTGTTCAATATGACAGACCCTGTGCCGCTGCATGCGGCGTTAATGCCATAGAAAGTGATTATTTGGGAAGAGCTAAGATAAACAGAGACAGATGCACATCCTGCGGAGCTTGCATTACTCAGTGCCCCTATGGAGCCATATCAGATAAGTCTCAAATATATCAGCTGATAAAAGCACTTAAAACCAACAATCACATGTATGCCATCATTGCCCCTTCATTTTTAGGACAATTTGGTCCATTGGCTACCCCTGTTCAAATATTTGAAGGAATAAAGATGCTTGGATTCGAAGATGTGGTAGAGGTAAGCTTAGGTGCTGATATAACAACAATCCGGGAGGCTCATGAATTTCTCGAAAGGGTTCCGGAAGAAATTCCTTATATGGGAACAAGCTGCTGTAATTCATGGACCATAATGGTTAAAAAATTGTTTCCTGACCAATACGAGTATATATCAGATTCCGCATCTCCGATGGTTGAAACTGCAAAATATATTAAAAACAAAGACCCCGAAGCAAAAATAACATTTATAGGGCCATGCATTTCAAAAAAATTGGAAGCATTGAGAGAAGACGTTAAAGACTATGTGCATTTTGTTATTACCTTTGAAGAACTTATGGGCATGTTTGTAGCAAAAGACATAGAATTATCAGAAATAGAAGTATCCGAAGAAATACAGGATGCTTCAGCCTTAGGTCGTGGCTATGCAATAGCCGGAGGAGTAGCGGAAGCGGTCAAAAAAACCGCTCAAGAAATGGACCCTTCAAGGGAGATAAATGTTGAAGGTGCTTCTACTCTGCATGAGTGCGTAAAGCTGATGAGGTTGGCAAAGGCGGGAAAGAAAAAGGGTTATTTGTTAGAAGGAATGGCATGTGCCGGCGGATGTATAGCAGGACCCGGAACTTTGGCTTCATTTAACAGAGTACGAAAAGTTGTAACCGAATTTAAAAATCAGGCGGCAGTCAAAACACCCCTTGACAACAGTATTATAGATGAAAAACTGAGGAAGAAATAAAAAAAGAGCTGTCTCAAAATAGAAAAAAATTTTCTAAGAGAAACAGCTCTCTTTTTATAAATAAGTCACCCACGTCCCCTTATCAAAAAATGCTGATTTCTTAAATTCTTTTGACACAATTGATAAAGGAGGCGATGATTAGTATTATACAACAAAAGCAGCGAGGCAGGATTCCTCTATAAAATTTATAGAAAATGAATATTATGAAAAATTAGGCGATATGGTGCATATAAAATTTAATAATGTATCGGTAGGAGAAACAATCTTTCCTTTTGAAACAAATGAAGGTGAAGAGCTAACGAT
This sequence comes from Sedimentibacter sp., assembly GCA_036720515.1. Lineage (GTDB taxonomy): Bacteria > Bacillota > Clostridia > Tissierellales > Sedimentibacteraceae > Sedimentibacter. The sequence goes on along the minus strand of DAIMMU010000160.1, from coordinate 4,063 downwards.
TGAAAGCCAATTGTTAATTCCTGTTAATTGTTAGCTTTATTGGAGGATTTATCATAAAACTTAGACAAAACAAAGCAAATTATGTCGGGAAGAACCATTGCTAAAACGCTATAATGAAAGTACAGACAGGAGGTGACGGGTGTGAGATGGACAGAATGCATCAGTGATGCTATTCGTTATATCGAGGACAATATTACTGAGGAATTAACGATAGAAAATATTGCAAAGCAAGTGCATATTTCGCCTTTTTATTTTCAAAAAGGGTTTGCTATGCTATGTGATTTTACGGTGAGTGACTACATTCGCTGTCGCAGGTTGGCTCTTGCCGGCAGTGAACTTGTGGCAACAGATGCAAAAATCATCGATATTGCTTTCAAATACGGCTACGACTCGCCTGATAGCTTCACAAAAGCATTCGCTCGTTTTCACGGCTGTACACCTACCGCTGTGAGGAAGGACGGAGCAAGTATAAAATCCTTTGCACCGCTTTCTATTAAATTTGTTTTAGAAGGAGGTTATTCTATGGACTACAAAATCGTAGAAAAAGATGTGTTTACCGTAGTCGGATTACAAAGAACATTTAAGTATGAAAATGCAATGCAAGAGGTGCCTAAGCTTTGGGCTGAGTTTCATCAAATGGCAGAAAGCAATGCAATCTGCCCTATGTATGGAATCAATGCTGACGAATCAATGCAGGGCAACGAGTTTGAGTATATCATTGCTGATAACTATAATGCTTCAATGAATATCCCGGACGGGTTTCGCACAAAGGTTATCCCCAAATTCACATGGGCAATATTCACTTGTAAAGGTGCAATGCCGCAGGTAATGCAGGATGTAAACAGAAAGATTTACTCCGAGTGGCTGCCAAACTGCAAGGATTACGAGATTGCTGCCGGATACTGCATTGAAATGTATGAGGATCCTGAAAAGTATGATAAGGGAACGCAAGATGAAAACTATCATAGTGAGATTTGGATTCCTGTAAAGAAGAAGTAATTATCGAAACTTGTGGTTGATGGAGTTATCCCTATCATTGATGATTATCCACTTTTTGATTGCATGGTTAATTATAATGAGGATGGCAGTATTAACAGTTTGATATTTTCATGGCATAAGCGTGGCATTGGTGTATAACAAGGGTATGACAAGGGGACGTATGTATGACAAGGGGACGGGGTTGCTGTCATAAACTCTACTATGTAATAATTTAAAGGATTGACATACTACATTGAATATGGTATAAACTACCAAGGGGTGATTTTTGCGTTACATATTTCAAAATCCTTTAAGAGCAGGTATAACCGATAATATTAAAAACTATAGGTGGTCTAATTACAAGGATTACATTGAAAAAAATAAAATAACAGATAACGATTTTGTTTTAAATATATTCAATGCAGTGGACAGGGAAAAAGCAGTAAAGAACTTTATTGAATATATAAACCAAGAAAATGGTGATGAATGTATGGATATGCCTGAAAAAAGGCAATTGACGGATGATGAAGCAATGAAAATAATTAAATATTACTGTAAAATTGAACAAACGATAGATATACAAAATTTTGATAAACAAAAGAGAAATTTATATTTAAGAAAGTTGAAAGAAGATTATAATTTGTCAATCAGACAGATCGAACGATTGACCGGAATCAGCAGAGGGATAATTCGGAAAATTTAAGATGACAACAACCCCGTCCCCTTGTCATACCCCTTGTCATATGTTATTATTAATGAAGACAAATTTAAGGAGGATTTTTTGAGAATTCCTTAGAAGAAAATGATGATTTTTCCGCAAAGTTGATTACAAGATTAAAAATTTGGGTTTTAAACTCATTTAGACAAATAGAGGATGTAATAATGCAAGATATACAGCAAGTCAGTGGTGGTGGATACAATTCAAGTATTATTAGCGAAGTTTGTGGTACAGATCCATCTGCAGGAAGTGATGATTTTCCTGTTATTGAAATTAATTTAACTGGTGCTTGCCAATTTGGAGTAGAGTGGGAATCGAGTTCAGGCCTCGGAATAGAAATTCCCGGGTTTTCATATGATTACACAGTAGGAAACATTTGGTATTATTATTCTGATACATTGTATTTTAATACCGATTATAGAATTTACCAATAACAGAAGATGATTATGCAAATAATGTAAGGTACTATTATGGTACCTTACATTATTAAAAATTTATATAATGGGGTATAATAAATAATATGAAGAATTATAAATATTTAAAAATAAGAAATATAGTAATCGTAATAGTTTGCTTATTATTAATCACATCATGTAACCTCGGTAATGATAAAGATAAGTTTACAGATAATGGAATAATACTGTTTGAAGATATAAAACTAAAAGAAGCACTTTTAGAAAATGGAGTAGATGCAAATAATGATAAGGAAATTTCTATACGTGAGGCCAACTCATATAAGGGAATATTAGATTTATCCAATAATGAAATAATAAGTGCAGATGGCATCCAGCATTTCATTAATATAAAAATTATTAACTTATCTCAAAATAATATAAAAAGTTTAGAACCTTTCTTTGACATGAAAAATCTTACATCCTTAGATTTATCTAATAACGATATAACGGATATCTCAATGATAAGTAGCTGTATTAATTTAATAGTGCTGGATTTATCTTCAAATAAAATATCAAACATAGAAGCTGTTTCAAAATTAGAAAATTTAGAATATTTAGACCTTTCAAACAATAATTTAATAAATATTGATATGATTAGTCAATGCTTTAAATTAAAATATCTATTAGTCGATAATAACGATATAACGGATATAAATTCACTTAGAAATTTAAATATCAGTGAACTCTGGATTAATGATACTTTAATAAGTTCAATACCTGAAGAGATTCTACATAAACTAAGAAAAGTAAATATTTCAAATTCTAAAGTAAATGAAAATGATATAATGACTTACACTGAAGTTATTGCAAAGGAGAGTAAGAATGATTAAAAAACTATATTTGATTTTTATGATTACTCTATTACTTTTGACGAATAGTTTTGATACTTCCGCAATTTCTTATACGCAACAGCAAAATACGGCATTGACTTATAAAGAAGCTATGATTCAGCTTAGTGAAGCTTCAGGTAAACATACTGAACAAATAATTATATCCGATAAATTGTCGACCAAAAAATATAATTATATTTTTGATAATGATATAACTCAATTCAATTACTTAAAGCTTCAATCTACAAAGGAGCATACTTCTAACAATGAATTAAGGGTGAAATGGATAGGCTTTTTAAAAGTAGACTATGGCAATGAATTAATAATAGATTTACATGTGACTGAGCTTCCGGAAGAAGAATTACTAAAAAAATATGATTTTAAAATAGGAGCACAGGGATATGACTTAAACGGTGATGATGTAAAAGGATATTACAATAACATAAATTATTCGAGTATTGTTGAATTCAAGAATAAGCAGGATTATAATTATTATGATATTTCACACTTTTTACAGTTTTCATTTTAATAACCTTCATTTTTAATGAAGAATGTATAAATGTTTTTTCTTAATATAGGAGCTATTATTTATCTAACAATAGGAAAAGGTTTGGAAAAATTGTCATAATAATTTTTATTACTTTTATAGGTTGTAATTTTTATCATTTATATATTAGAATTGCAAGTTTATATTTTTATATACAATATAATAGCTATAACTATAACTATTTCTTTATGACAAGGGTATGACAAGGGGACGGGGTTGCTGTCATAAACTCTACTATGTAATAATTTAAAGGATTGACATACTACATTGAATATGGTATAAATTACCAAGGAGTGATTTTTATGCCAAGAGCTTCGAGAATAAAAAGTGAGAGTGGAATATACCATATCATGATGAGGGGAATAAACAGACAAACCCTGTTTTTTGATGATAATGATTGTACAAAGTTTATTCACACCTTGCAGAAATACAGAGAAATTTGTGGATATAATCTGTATGCCTATTGTTTGATGGGAAACCATTTGCACTTGTTATTGCAAGAAAGAGATGAGTCATTAGAAACTGTGATGAGAAG
>DAIMMU010000159.1:0-5897 GCA_036720515.1 Sedimentibacter sp. | reverse complement strand
CAATCAAAAAAACAAAAAGAAAAAATAAATGTTAAGGTAATAGAGGTAACGAAAAAAGAAGTTGATGAAGCAAAGAAATTGGGAGTTACACCGGGCAAATTGAATTTGGTTGAAAAGCTTTGCGAAACAGCAAAATCGGCAGGACATAAAATTGAAGCAGATGAATGGTTTAACAAATCCGTCCAGGAAATAAATGAAAAAACCAAAGAATATAAAGAAGAGGCAAAGCAAAAAGAAAATAAAAACAATAAAAAAGATTCAGATAAAAGAAATTCAGAAGACAGAAACGACAAAGAACGTGACAGCCGAGACAATGAACGTGACAGCCGAGACAATGACAGCAAAAAAAAGAAGCATTAATATTTGACAAAAATATTATAATATAGTAGTTTATACCTGTGGGAGTGCTTCCACAGGTATTTTGTATGCCCAAATAAATCGGCAAATGAGACTGCTTATTTATTTAAATTTCACAACAAAATTTATGAGGAATTAAAATGATTGAATTAGGTGTTAATAATTTATGCAAAATGTACGGTGCGGATAAAATATTTGAAAATGTAACCTTTGATGTTAAAACAAAGGATAAAATTGCTTTAATCGGTCGAAACGGAACAGGCAAGACTACATTGATGAAGATATTGGCAGGTTTTGAAGGCTATGCGGGTCAGGTACATAAACGAAAAGGACTTACTATAGGTTATTTGGAGCAGATACCAAACTATGAGGATGAAAATACCGTTATAGATATTTTAAATAAGGCATTTGAAAATGTTCATGAAATAAAGCTTCAAATGGAGCAGCTTGAAAAAACCTTCGAATTTTTGTCTGGAGAAGAGCTGAGCCTGGCAGTTAAAAAATACGGCGAAATTCATGAACTTTATGAGATATCAGGCGGTTATAATATTAATGAGAAAATTAATAAAATTATGAACGGCCTTGAAATAAATGAAGAAATGCAAAAAAGAGAGTTTAATTTATTAAGCGGCGGTGAAAAAACAAGAGTTATTTTAGGTAAAATACTTTTGGAAGAGCCTGAACTTCTGCTTTTGGATGAGCCCTCAAACCACTTGGATATTAAATCCGTGGAATGGCTTGAAGAATATTTAAACTCTTATGAGGGAACTATGGTCATTGTTTCGCATGACAGGTATTTCCTTGACAGGGTTGCAAATAAAATTATTGAACTTGAAAGTGATGGAGTGCATATTTACTATGGAAATTACACAAAATACGCAACCGAAAAAGAACTTCGGTTCCTTCAGGCAATAAAGGAATATGAAAATCAGCAGAAAAAAATCAAGAGGATGGAAGAGCAAATTCAAAGATACCGCATTTGGGGCGAGATGCGGGACAGTGATAAAATGTACAAAAGGGCGAAAGAATTAGAAAAAAGACTTGAAAAAATTGAATTGGTCAAAAAGCCAATAGTTGATAAAAAGACAGCTGACTTTAACATTAAGGGAGTTACAAGGACAGGCAGGGAAGTAATTATAGTAAACAATATAAGTAAAAAATTCGGTTTGAAAAAGCTATTCGGCAATTTAAGCTTTACGTTGTTTTACAAGGATTCAATGTGCATTTTAGGGGAAAACGGGACAGGAAAATCAACAATCTTAAAAATTATTCTAAATGAAATATCAAGTGACCAAGGATTTGTTAAATTAGGCTCCAATGTAAAAATCGGTTATCTTCCTCAGGAAGTGTGCTTTGACAGGGAGGATGTTTCAATAGTTGATTATTTTTCATATTACTACGGAATATCCATCAGTGAAGCAAGAAAAGAATTAGCTAAGATTTTGTTCACGAGTGAGGATGTTTTTAAACATATAAACACCTTGTCCGGCGGAGAAAAATCAAGACTTAAGTTAGGGATGCTGATTTATGAAAAGGTGAACACCCTAATTCTTGATGAGCCTACCAATCATTTGGATATAGAATCCAGAGAAATGTTGGAGGAAACCCTCATTAATTACGGGGGAACAATTCTCTTTGTATCCCACGACAGATATTTTGTTGATAAAATAGCTACCTGCATCGGAGAAATAGAAAACAAATCATTTAAAGTATACGATTTTGATTATGAAGGTTATAAGCAGGAAAAGCAAAGATTAGCGGAAAATCTGAGTGCTTCCAAAGAAAAAAACAATACAGTTTCTTCGGGAAAGGAAGAATATCTAAGAAAAAAAGAAGAAGCAAGAGGCAGGGAAAAAGCGAGGAGAAATTTAGAAAAGCTTGAAAAGGACATATTGGAAACAGAGAATAAAATCATCCGGCTTGAAAACTTATTGAATACTACGCATGAATTGAATTTGGATGAATATAATAAAAAATACTATGAGTATAATGATTTAAAAATGAAAATCGAAGAATTATATAAAAATCTATATTTAATAGAGGAATGTAATGACTAACTTTATTATTAAAAAGTTTATTAAAAATTATGAGGATGTCAATGATCCGCAGGTTAGGGAATCCTACGGCACAGTTTCAAGCATTACGGGAATAGTTGCAAATACCGTATTAAGTATAAGCAAAATTTTGACGGGAATATTATTTAACAGTATTTCTGTTTTGGCCGATGGAGTAAATAATTTATCCGACGGAGCATCCTCCGTAATAACCCTTATAGGATTTAAAATTTCCGGCAAGCCTGCTGATAAAGACCATCCCTTCGGGCATGCGAGGATGGAATATCTGACGGGGCTTGCTTTGGGAATAGCAGTGCTTTTGGTTGGAGTTGAGCTTATTAAATCATCCTTTAATAAAATCATAAATCCCGAAAAAACAGTTTTTTCCATAGAAATGACAGCCGTGCTCATTGTTTCCATGTTGGCAAAATTATGGCTCAGTCTATTTTATAATAAGCTTGGCAACAAAATTTCATCCGCAGCTATTAAGGCTTCCGGTGCGGATTCGAGAAATGATGTGGTTGCCACGGCGGTTGTACTTGTATCATTATTTATATCGAAGCTTACAGGCTATGAAGTTGACGGGTATGCAGGCATGCTGGTGGCAGTGCTTATTTTGTATTCAGGGTTTGAAATATTAAAAGATATATTAAATCCCATACTTGGTGAAATGCCAAATGAAAAATTTGTTGAATCAATAGAAAATAAAATTTTATCCTATGACGGCATAATAAATATCCATGACCTTGTGGTGCATAATTACGGACCTAACAGATACTTTGCAACAGTACATGCAGAAGTTGATGCAAAGGAAGACATATTAAAATCACATGACTTAATCGACAATATTGAAAGAGATTTTGCAAAAGATTTAAATATTAATCTTGTAATTCACTTAGACCCTATAATTACAGATGATAAAGAAACAAATGTATTAAGGAGCATGACGGAAAAAATTTTAAAGTCCGTTGACGAAAAACTGACCATGCATGATTTTAGAGTTGTTAAGGGAGAAACCCATACAAATTTAATATTCGATGTGGTTGTGCCGGTTGATTACAAAATGAAATCCCGCGAGATTGCAGAATTAATCGAAAAAGAAATCAAAAAAGAAAATGAAAAATATTTTGCCGTTGTAACAGTCGATAAAAATTATGTTTCAACATATATAAATGATTTAAAATAAAGATGCTGAGCAAAGTCTCAGTTTTTTTATTTGTAAAACTAAAAAAGTATTTTACATTTATAAACTTTTATCAGCGCAAGCCGATATATTATTGACTTAATAAATGCAAGGAAAGTTATCAGCTTGGACAAGGATATGATATGAGATATCTGATATATAATCTTATATGATGGATAAAAAAACAAGCTATATCATCTTTTGATTCATAAATATTAAATTAAGTCATAATGGAGGGCATAATGAAAGGAATAAAAATCAAAAGTATTAAATTCAAGTTAATTCTGTACTTTTCAGCTTTAGTATTGGCATCTTCCATTGCTTTGGGATCAATATCAATCCAAAGGTTTACTGCAGCTGAAATTCAAAATGCGGAGGAATCCCTTGTATTAATGGCAAAGGATGCGTCTAAAATAACCGCAAGCAGAGTTGAAACTCAACAAAGAACATTGGACATGATTGCATTAACACCCGGGATAAACACAATGGATTGGGAAATACAAGATCCGATATTGCGAGAGATATTAAGCGAAACAAATTTCTTGGATATCGGGGTTGTTGACTTAAACGGAAACACTAAATATTCTGATGGCTCGGAAGCTGAATTGGGCGACAGGGAATATGTAATAAAAGCATTGGCAGGACAATCAAATGTATCGGACGTGATTGTAAGCAAAGTAACAAACACATTAGTCCTGATGGATGCAGCACCCATACGAAGGGATGGAAAAATTGTCGGAGCTTTAGTCGGCAGAAGGGACGGAAATACATTAAGTGAAATTATTGATGATACCGGATTTGGGAACAGCGGATACGGTTACATTATAAATAAAACCGGTACAATAGTTGCTTATCCTGACAGGAAAGTAGCAATTTCCCAATTTAATCCCATTGAAGGAGCAAAAAATGATGAGGGCTTAAAATCATTATCCGGTTTATTTGAAAAGATAATAGCTGAGGGAACAGGGGTAGGCAATTATTCCTATGAAGGAAATACAATTTATTCCGGATATTCGCCAATAGAAGGAAGCAATTGGTTTATGGTTATTACAGCCGATAAAGATGAAATTTTATCTTCGATACCCGAATTACAGAGTACTATAGTCAGGGTTTTATTGGTTGTTTTTGCAATCAGCATTGTCCTGGTTTATATTATAGGAAGTTCAATTGCAAATCCCATAATTATCGGGGTACAATATTCCGAAACAGTTGCCTCGTTGGATTTAACCAAAAGCATTCCGGAGAAATATGCTAAGAGAAATGACGAAATCGGAGATTTAGCACGAGCTTTTCAAGCTATTACGGAGGGTCTAAAAAAAATCACAACCGAAATAAGAGATACTTCATCACAGGTTTTATCTGCATCGGAACAATTGTCGGCTGCATCACAGCAATCAGCATCGGCTGCCGTTGAAATTTCACAAACAGTTGAAGAAATTGCAAAGGGTGCTTCGGAACAGGCGGAAAGTACCCAGGAAGGCTCTGTAGATGCAAATGAATTAGGTAATGCTTTGGAAGAAAATAAATTGTATTTGGATAATTTAAATTTACAAACAGACAAGGTAACTAAAATTGTAAATGAAGGCTTAGCCGGAATTGAAGGCGTTTTTAAGATAACTGAAGAAAACAGCAAGGTAACAAATGAAGTAAGGAAAGTTATTATACAGACAAACGACAGTTCCAAGAAAATCGAACAAGCAAGCAGTGTTATTTCTTCAATTGCACAACAAACTAATTTACTTGCTTTGAATGCTACCATAGAGGCGGCAAGAGCAGGCAGTGCGGGAAAGGGATTCGCAGTAGTTGCAGAAGAAATCAAAAATTTAGCATTGCAATCATCACAGTCTACGAAAGAAATAGATGAAATAGTAAGCGAGCTGCAAAAGAATGCTCAAAATGCGGTTAATACAATAGAAAGAGGATTTGCAATAACCGAAGAGCAAACTAAAAGTGTCGGCAAAAGCAAAGATAAATATGTTCTTATAGCTAAAGCCATGCAAGAAACAAACGATGCATTGCAGCATTTAAATACTGCAGGCAAAAAGGCGGAAGAAATGAGAGAACAAATACTTTCAAGCATGGAAAGTCTATCAGCAATTGCAGAAGAAAATTCCGCTGCCACACAGCAGGCAACCGCATCCATAGAAGAGCAGGCTGCTTCCGCCGAGGAAATTTCCGCCACAAGCGAAGGCTTGACTAATTTAGCACAGGGCTTGCAAGAATCAATCCAAAAAATTAAAATGTAAATGGCAGCTCCATAAAGAAGGTGCTGCCGCTGCCCTCCGTATCCTTTACATAAATTT
>DAIMMU010000158.1:0-6006 GCA_036720515.1 Sedimentibacter sp. | reverse complement strand
AAGCAAGCCACATTTTAGTCGATACCGAAGAAAAAGCAAATGAAATATTGGAAGACATAACTGACGGTTTATCATTTGAAGATGCTGCTAAAGAGTATTCAAGCTGTCCTTCTAAACAAGAAGGAGGAGATTTAGGGCAATTCGGAAAAGGACAAATGGTAAAGGAATTTGAAGATGCCGTATTTTCCATGCGTGTAGGGGAAATAAGTTCACCCGTAAAAACACAGTTTGGATATCATATCATAAAGCTTACAGAGCACATGCCTGCAAGAAGCGCAGAATTTGAAGAAGTTCAACAGGAAGCAAGAGACAACTGCTTTGCCGTAAAGCAGGAAAATATATATAAGGACAAAAAAGATGAATTATCGAAAAAGTATGATGTGGTAGTATTCGAATAATCATTGGCTCAATCCTTTTAATTGATGAATAGCATATGGAACATACAAAATTACAGCCCCGCACTTGCGGAGCTGTAATTTTGTATGTACGCCCTTATGACCTGCCCAATTTCTTTGCGAACCCCATATGTTCGAGCGATAGCGAAGAAATACATATAACTTATTTTTATAAGCTCCTTAATTGCAATGAAATTCTTTCATTATTCATTGCAATTTACTTATGATATAATCTACCGTGAACTGAAAATAAATTAACAGTGAGGTATTTTATGAAAAAATTTAATGTTATCGGTATTATGCTGGCGCTAATGCTGATATTGGCTGTCGGATGTGCGAAAGAACAACCTGCTCCGCAGGAGCCGGACAAGGGAGCACAGGCAGAAACACCGGAAGAAACACCGGAAGTTCAAGAGCCTGAGAATGAATTTAATCCCCAGATACTATTTAACGGCTCATCGACTTTAGCTCCCGTTATGGCTACAATTTCAACTGATTTTATTGAAGGATTTGTAACGTGGGACAAGGTTGATGCATCATTTCCGGAAAAAAATATCGCCGTATATGTGTCGGCAGGCGGCTCCGGCCAAGGCGTTAAGTCTGTTATAGACAAAACAAGCGATTTTGGCATGTTAGCAAGAACCGTTAAGGATTCCGAAAAAGAAAAGCTTCCGGAGCTTAAAGAGTTTACAATCGGAATAGATGCTTTAACAATAGGAGTTAATCCCAACAATCCTATTCTATCAATTAAGGATGATTTAACAAAGGATGAAATCGTAAAAATATTTTCCGGCGAATATAAAACATGGAAAGATTTAGACCCATCTCTTTCCGATAAAGAAATTATTGTGGTTACAAGAGATATAGGCGGCGGCGCTCATGAAGTTTTCCAGTCGAAAATAATGGGTGATGTCGATGTTAAGGCTGATGCCATACAGGCACCGTCAATGGGAGCATTGGTTACAAAAATAATTGAAAACGAATATGCCATCGGTTATGCATCCTTTGGTATTGTTAACCAGAATGCAGGGAAAGTATCTACAATGAAGGTTGACGGGGTAGAAGCAACTAAAGAAAATATCGTAAACGGTTCATACATAATTCAGAGACCGTTAATAGCTATCATAGACGGTGAGCTGACTGCTCCGCAGCAGGCATTTATGGACTATGTAATGAGTGAAAAGGGAATGGAAGTAGTGGAATCAATGGGTTTTGTGCCTATGAAATAGGAAAGAGGGACATTTTATAATGTCCCTATATGTATTATAATTACATGAATGATGTTCATACGTGGAGTTAAGGAGTCATTATGAAGGACTACAGAGAGGATGTTTTCCGTATATTAATTACCGTTGGGGCAGTGCTGTCAAGTGTATTGGTTCTTTTGGTGTTTTTTTATATATTAAAAGAAAGCATTCCATTTTTTAAGGAAGTAAAATTCAGCGAATACATTTTAGGTAATTCATGGAGCCCATTAAGCTCAAAACCGAAATATTCTTACCTTCCCATGATATCGGGCACCATGTATATATCATTTTTGGCTATATTGATTGCAGCGCCTCTAAGCGTTGGCTGTGCTCTTTTTTTAAGCTTTAATGCGCATGAGAAGCATACAAGGATAATACTGTCGTTTATTGATATGATAGCCGGTATCCCTTCCGTCATTTTCGGGTTTTTGGGATTGGTAATCCTTGTTAAGTTCTTAGAAAGAAATTTGAATATGGTAACCGGCGAAAGCGTATTGGCAGGCGGAATATTGTTATCGGTCATGCTTTTTCCATACATAGTTACGGGATGTACGGAAACATTTGCTAAGGGTAAAAAAATCTACTATGCAGCCTCGCAATCATTAGGCGTATCAAAGTGGTATACAATGAGAAAAATAATGCTCCCGTTTGCTGCAAATTCAATATTGGTCAATACACTTTTAGCATTTGGAAGGGCAATCGGCGAAACAATGGCGGTAATGATGGTTACAGGCAATTCTCCCATATTTCCCAAGCTTCTCGGAAGGGCTGAAACGATTCCCTCCCTTATAGCTCTTGAAATGGGTACTGCTACCTATAAAAGCATTCATTACTCTTCTCTATACGGAGCGGGACTTATTTTAATAATTATTATATTGATTATTCAATTGCTTGCTTATATTATTAATAAGACGGGTAAGGGGTATTTTTAATGAAATTAAAAGATTTATTGTTTAAATTATGGGTTATTATTTCAGGAATAATAATTATATCGGCAACCATGGGATTATTCTTGTATATTTTATACAAAGGTGCAGGAGTTGTTTCTCTTGAATTTATCTTCGATTCCCCAAAGGGAATCCCCCTTGGCAAGTCGGGAGGAATATTTCCCGCAATCATAGGCTCACTCATGTCCGGACTGATATCAGGATTTTTGGGAGGACTTTTAGGGTTATGTACTTCTGTTTACCTTACATTTTATTGCCACCGTGAAATAATAAAAAAATACATATTGCTTGCACTTCAATGCTTGGCAGGAATCCCATCTGTTGTAATCGGACTTTTCGGTTATACATTTTTAATTGTGGGGATCGGGATAAATAAAAGCCTTCTGAGTGCATCTATTACCCTTACAATAATGATTATTCCTTTTGTCGCAATCCGCATGAAAAAGGCATTGGAGGAAACATCAAAGGAGCAGTATATCAGTTCACTCAGCTTAGGAATTCCAAAGGGCTATACAATAGTTAAATTGGTCATTCCCAATGCATTCAAATATATTATGACTTCATTAGGGTTAGGAATAGTGTTTGCCATGGGTGCAACAGCACCGATTATGTTTACGGGAGCCGTAATAATATCCAATGTTCCCGGTAAACTGACAGACCCATTCATGGCACTGCCTTACCACCTATACATTTTGGTAAATGAAGGATTGTCACTTGAAATGGCATATGGAACTGCTTTTGTTCTGATTGTCATCGTGCTTTTGATAAATATAATCTGCCGCTTTATCGGCGGCTATGAGGATATGTAAATGACTGTTATAAAAATAGATGATTTAAGCGTAAATTACGGAAATAAAAATGTATTAAAAAATATAAATACTGCCTTTGAGAAAAATAAGATTACTGCAATTATAGGTCCTTCCGGCTGCGGCAAGTCAACATTTCTTAAGACTATGAACAGAACTCTTGAAGAATATGGCGGAAAAGCAGAAGGCAAAATTTATTTAAACAATGTAAATATTATGGATATAGCTGTTCAGGACCTGAGGAATAAAATGGGTATGGTTTTTCAAACTCCTGTGGTATTTCCATTTTCAATATACAAAAATATGACTTATGCGCCCGTTTATTACGGAGAGAAAAATAAGGAAAAGCTGAATGAAATTGCCGTTAAATACCTAAAAAAAGCGGGATTATACGAAGAGGTCAAGGGTGATTTAAGCATGCATGCTTCAATGCTTTCCGGGGGACAGCAGCAGCGCTTGGTAATTGCAAGGTGCCTTACCGTAAATCCCGAAGTAATTCTTTTGGATGAGCCCTGCTCCGCATTGGATATTAAAAATACAGCCAACATTGAGGAACTGCTCTTAGAAATAAAGGAAGAATATACAATTATTATTGTTACCCATAACTTGGCTCAGGCTAAGCGAATTGCGGATTATGTAATTTACATGGAGGACGGAGCCATAATAGAAACAGGAACTCCTGATGAAATATTCAATTCTCCCGTTGATTATAGGACAAAGGAATATATAATGTATATGAAAAATTAGGAGTCATGGCATGGCGACTGATATAAAAGTACCAGGAAAATGTGATTACTCAATAGAAAGTATAGTATTGACTATAAGGTATTTTGATGTGTGTTTTTAAAGCAAATGAATTGCAAATGAAAATAAAAATTTCTTGCTAAAATTATAAATTTGTGATAACATATTTTAGTGATATTGCGGATGTGGCGGAATTGGCAGACGCGCACGGTTCAGGTCCGTGTGGGTAACACCGTGCAGGTTCAAATCCTGTTATCCGCACCAAATTATAAGCTACATTTTTGTTGGTAATGAACCAATGAAAATGTAGCTTTTTTCATATCTCAAATAGCAATTGAAGTTTGCTGTCTTTATATTAAACTACCCATGATATTGTTATTAAAGGCTTATTTTAATAGATTGATTTTTGTCAAAAAATTGGATATACTATATTAAAGTACCCATTGATTGATTCAATACTATTAAGTTTAGTAGAGGTGTATATATGCCTAAGATAAAAAAAGCAGAAGAAATATTTAAACAATATAACAACGTAATGAGTACAGCTGAATTAACTTCTAACAAAATATATTATGCGGATATCCAAAAACTATTGTATGCAAATATGATAGAAAAAGTAAAACGTGGTTATTACCATTGGATTGACCAGTCCAACAGCAGTGAGGTTGTTATTATCAACAGCCTGTTTCCTGATGCAGTTTTTTGTATGAATACCGCACTTTTCTATTATGGATACAGTGATAGAAATCCTGCGGAGTGGCACTTCGCAATAGATAAGAATGTTTCCAAACAGCGAATGAAAATTGACTATCCATTCATAAAAGCATACCGTACAGAACCTCGCTTGCTCTATATCGGAGAAACTAAAGGAAATATTGATGGTGAGGAAGTTTGTATTTATGATAAGGACCGTACTATTTGTGATTGTTTGAAAAATATGAATCGAATGGATAAGGAAATTTTAAATAAAGCAATCCAAAATTATGTGAAAGACCAAAAAAAGAATATCCCTAATCTGATGCGGTACGCAAAAGAGTTGAGAGTGCAAAGGAAAGTAAAAGATTTGATAGGAGTGTGGTTGTGATGGCTGATATTGCTGCATCTGTTCTTGCAAAATTGAAAAATAAATCGAAATCAACGGGAATTAGTTATCAGCAATGTTTGCAATTATTTATGCAAGAAGAATTTTTACGTAAACTGTCAAAATCAAATTATACTTCAAACCTTATTCTTAAAGGCAGTTTATTTATCTACGCTCTGACAAATTTTGAAAGCCGTGCAACTATTGATGTGGATTTCTTGCTAAGGGATAAATCCAATGAGGTAGAAGAAGTTTTTTAAAAAAATATAAATAATGATTTTCTCGATTTTGCTGTTGTGATAAAAGAAATACAGATTTTTTTTGAACCAGTGTTTGATGCTATAGTTAGTGAAATAGAGTTCCAGAAGAAATGGGACAACCTATTAAACACATGGTTAAATCAGGAGGAAGGGGTAATCATAACTAAAACAGTTAACAATGCAATTAATGACGATTTTTGACGAACAAGAATATGGTTGTTCAATTTGATTCTAAATTATAATGAGAAGAGGAAAGAAACATGAACAATTACTATGCAGAAAAATTAAATTCTCAAAAGCTGTTTCAGGTGTATGAAACCCAAATTCCACGCGTCAAGCAGTATTTACAAGCGGAGATAGATTTTGTCAAGAAAAATCTGTCAAAGACACAAAGCGTTTTGGAGCTTGGAGCCGGATATGGTCGGATTGTCAGGGAATTGGCTCCCCACTGCGGCTCAATAGTCGGGATGGATATCTCGGAGGAAAGCGTTGAACTGGGCAGGGAATATCTCAAAGACTGTCCCAA
>DAIMMU010000157.1:0-6030 GCA_036720515.1 Sedimentibacter sp. | reverse complement strand
AATCAATACAATGACACATTTGTTAAATTAAATAAATATGAGATTTTCGGAGTAGAGGAATATTGGATAGTAGACCCTGCAAGAGGAATAATCACTCTATATAATTTTAAAAACAAACAAACCTTAACTTTTTCAAAAGAAGAAGTCATAAAATCCATTGCATTTTCTGAATTGGAAATTAATTTAAGAGAAATTTTTTAGATTCTAATGAATACCTCTATAGAAAAAAATACGACAAGAATAACAAAGGATAATATATGAGCTTAATACCAAAGGATATCCATCCTTCCTGGAATAAATTTCTCATTGAAGATATTATTTTGGAATTGGATACTATAGAAACAAAAATAGGCAGCAATATAAATCCTGCCCATAATAATGTGCTTCGTTTCATGAATAATAATCTTTATGATATAAAGGTTGTAATATTAGGGCAGGACCCTTATCCGGAAAAGGGAAGGGCTACAGGTCGTGCCTTTGAAGTGGGAGATTTGCTGTCATGGAACCAAACTTTCAGGCAAGTGTCCTTGAAAAATATTATAAGGTTAATATACAAAAATTATAACGAAATAAATGAATATAAAGATATTAAAAAATTTTCCGAAATACAAAAAGAAATAAAGGAAGGGAAATTCACAGTACTTCCCCCGGATAAAATTTTTAAATCATGGGAAAAGCAGGGGGTGCTTCTGCTTAACACATATTTGTCTGTAGAAGCAGGTGTTACGGGAAGCCACATATCCATATGGAAAAATTTCAGCGAAGAATTGTTGAAATTTATATCCGTTGAAAATCGAAATATCAGCTGGTTTTTGTGGGGAAGGATGGCGGAAGAAAAAAAGCAGTTTATCAAATACGGAAATTATTATATCAGCAGGCATCCTATGATGTGTTCAGAAACCTATGAAGATGATTTTTTAAGAAGTAATTGCTTTAAAGATACTATGGATATTATAAATTGGAAGGGTAACGCATCTCTGCTATAGAGTCGGTCCTCGCAGGCATGAGAAATGACCCCGCAGCAACAACAATAACTGTATTAGACACATGGATTAATCCATGTGTTTTTCTGTGAAAAAATATTTAAAATAGCTATTGACAATAATGAATTTCGGTGATATGGTTATATACATGAGTGTATAACTGTCAAGCCGGTAGGAAGGAAGTGGCGAGTTGAAAAAGTTTGACGATAATAAACCGATTTTTATACAAGTGAGAGAAGTAATTGAAGATCAAATAGTTAATGGTATGCTTCGGGAAGAAGAGCAGGCTCCTTCCACAAATCAAATGGTTAGTTTTTATAAAATTAACCATGCAACGGTTACAAAGGGTGTAAATCAATTAGTTGATGAGGGAATTCTATATAAAAGGAGAGGTATTGGAATGTTCGTTGCAAAAGGTGCAAAGAAGAAATTGGTGGAAAAAAGAAAAAAGGCATTTTCTGATGAATTTGTTGTTCCCTTAATTCAGGAGGCTGAAAAATTAGGAATATCAGAAAATGAAATAATAGAATTAATAATGAATAGGGAGGGAAAATGATGCCATACATTATAGAAGCAAATGATTTGTCACTTAAATATAAAAAATTTGAAGCACTTAAAAACATTTCATTTACATTAAAAGAAGAAAAAATTTACGGTATCTTAGGCAGAAACGGAGCAGGCAAAACCTCTCTGCTTACATTGTTATCAGCCTTTAGAAAACCTACATCAGGCAAATTGACAATCGATGGAGAAAATAATTTTGAAAATACAAAAATAATGAGTAATATCTCATTTCATTATGAAAAGAATTATTCTGAGGAAACATCAACAGTTAAAAAGATGCTAAGAGATGTCGAAAATTACAGGGAGAATTACGATGGTGAGTATGCCCTTAGTTTAGCTGAAATGTTTGAGCTCCCAATAGATAAGCCTGTAAATAAACTTTCTAAGGGTAAGCAGTCAGCCCTTGAAGTAACCATGGGTTTAGCAGGTCGTTGCCCTGTAACGATTTTTGATGAATCATATTTATCAATGGATGCACCTACAAGAGTAAAATTTTATAATGAAGTATTGGAAGAGCAGTCAAGAAAACCGCGAACATTTATTTTGTCAACGCATCTTGTGTCCGAAATGGATTATTTATTTGATGAGGTGTTGATACTGCATAAAGGAAAGCTGTTTATCCATGATGAATATGAAACATTGATATCAAAAGGTATGACCGTAACGGGAGCTGCCGAAAAAGTGGATGAATTTGTCATAGGAATGAAGGTTTTAAAAGAGCAAAGGTTAGGGAATGCAAAAGCAGTTGCAATTTATGAGAAAAACAGCAAGGCTATTGAAACAAAGGCTAAGTCCTTAGGTCTTGAGGTTGGACCCATTTCTTTGCAGGAGCTGTTTATTTATATTACGGAAAAGGAGTAGAAAATGAAAACAACAATTAAGGTTATCAGGGATATATTCGTTGAACAGTTGAAATGGTCATGGTGGTTTATGGGAATTAATTTATTAATTCATTTATCGCTATCATATTATTCGGTTAAGTACGGCTTTGGCATTTCGGATTTTACACAGTTTATCAGTGCGGCTGTTTCCATATACATGTTAGTTATCGGCATTGTTGCAGGTTCTTCATTTTTAAATTATTATTCTCGATTAGGGGTTACAAGAAAGGATTATTTTTACGGAGTCGCCATTGCGGCAATAATTTTATCTTTTACTATAATAATTGTCGCCGACGTATTGGCTTTTATTGAAATTTCAATTTTCAACATGATAAATGTGAGTTTAAAATCAAATATTTTTGTAGGCATGAACTGGGTTAAACCTACATTTTCAATAAGCTTAAATGGATTGATTTATTATTTGATAGGTTGGTTTATCAGCGTGGGATATTATAAGTTCAATTGGAAGGCGGGCTTGTTGTTTATTCTAATTTCTTTTGTTTTTTCTTCAATCCACGGTTTTGTTTGGGTAGATCATTTTATTGATATACCCGGATTGATAACAGGAAGCACCATGGAGGAAATAATAAACATAAATGCAGGGCAACTGTCATATGGAGTTTCCGCTGCGGTAGATGCCGGATTAATAGTTTTTCTGTTATTTGTTTTAAGAGGGTTAACCAAAAATGTTTCTGTTAAGTTGTAGCTTCTGTTCTCGATAGTTCAGACTGCTGACAAAGTAAACTTTCAGACATTTTCATTCTGAGGCGCAGCTGAAAGATGTCCCGGCACTACGAGATCCTTCGCTAACGCTCAGGATGACGCAAACGGAATTTAGGCTTCCTATTAATAATTGGGGGCTTTTTTTAAGTTTAATCTGACCACTTATGTTCAAGCTATACTGCAAGAATAAAATAAAATATTGCAAATACCCCTTCGACAAGAACACTCCACCATTGCAGGAAAAATATGAATAATTGCAAATAAAGCTCATAAATATAGAAATAATAATAATAATCAAATAAAAATGAAATATAATCTTGACACTGTTGCAATAAGATATTATAATAGGGGTTATAATATTTAAAATAAAATAAATCAAAATGCAACTATATAAAAATAACTTTCATTTGGTTGTATGTGGGAGGTCAAGATGAAATATAATGCCGTAGATGTAATTAAACCAAAGCTTTACAAGGATGTTTTTCCTTATGAAGAAATTCCTAAAATTAAATTTAATAATATCCAGCTTCCTATGAATATTTCGGACGATATATGGATTACCGATACAACATTCAGGGACGGACAACAATCAATGACAAGCATGAACACTGATCAGATGGTCAAGTTATTTGATTTTCTTCATGAATTAGACAATGAATCAGGAATAATCAAGCAAACCGAATTTTTTCTGTATTCTCAAAAAGACAGAAATGCCGTTGAGGAATGCATGAAAAAAGGCTATAAATTCCCCGAAATAACATCCTGGATAAGAGCCAGCAAGGAAGATTTCAATTTGGTAAAATCAATGGGAATTAAAGAAACGGGAATATTGATGTCCTGCTCCGATTACCACATATTCAATAAATTAGGCAAAACAAGAGCAGAAGCAATGAAAATGTACTTAGATATCGCATATTCCGCTTTAGAAAACGGGATTGTTCCGAGATGTCATTTTGAAGATATTACAAGGGCTGATTTTTATGGTTTTGTGGTTCCGCTTGCTAAAAACTTAATGGAAATGAGCAAGGACAGCAAAATTAACGTAAAAATCAGAGCGTGCGACACATTGGGCGTTGGCGTATCCCATGTGGGAGTAGAGCTTCCAAGGTCTGTACCTGCGATTATTCACGGACTTAAATACTATGCAAAGGTTCCTTCGGATTCCATTGAATGGCACGGTCACAATGATTATTATGCAGCTGTAACCAATTCGACAACCTCATGGCTGTACGGGGGCTCCTCGGTAAACACAACATTGTTTGGTATCGGAGAAAGGGTTGGAAACACTCCTCTTGAGGCAATGGTTATAGAATATGCTCAAATTAAAGGTAATGTAAAATCAATGAACTTAAAAGTAATAAACGAAATAGAAAAGTATTTTGAAAAAGAACTTAATTATGCTATTCCTCCCAAGACACCATTTGTGGGTAGTGAATTCAATGTTACAAAGGCAGGAATTCATGCAGATGGTCTTCTTAAGGATGAAGAAATTTACAACAGCTTTGATACAAGAAAAATTCTTGATAAGGCTCCGCTGGTTGCCATTAACTCGTATTCGGGAATTTCAAGCATCGCTTATTGGATTAACAGCTTTTTTGGACTAAAAGACAATAAAAAAATCCACAAAAATGATGAAAGATTATTATCTATAAAAAATAAAATTGATGAAGAATATGAAAACGGAAGAACAACAAATATATCAAGCGAGGAAATGGCAATTTTGTCAAATGAATATATTTTTAGCCTCGTAAGCAATGAACAGGCAATATAGGAGGCACCATGGAGACATTATCTGAAAAAATAATTAGAAAACACCTAATATCAGGTGAAATGATACCGGGTAAGGAAATAGGAATAAAAATTGATCAAACATTAACTCAGGATTCTACGGGAACCATGGCCTATTTGCAATTTGAGGCAATGGAAATTGACAAGGTCAGAACTAAATTATCCGTGGCATATATAGACCACAATATGCTTCAGTCGGGACCTGAAAATGCTGATGACCACCTTTATATTCAAACAGTCGCCAAAAAACACGGAATTTATTTTTCAAAGCCCGGAAACGGTATCTGCCATCAGGTTCATTTAGAAAGATTCTCGGTTCCCGGCGACACGCTCCTTGGCTCTGACAGCCACACACCGACCTGCGGAGGCATGGGAATGTTAGCCATAGGCGCGGGAGGGCTTGATGTGGCGGTAGCCATGGCAGGCGGCGAATACAACATTATAATGCCGAAAATCGTAAATGTAGAATTAAAAGGTAAACTTCAGAAGTTTTGCTCCGCAAAGGATATAATACTTGAAGTATTGAAGCATTTCACCGTTAAGGGAGGAGTAAATAAAATATTTGAGTATACGGGGGAAGGCGTGAAGACTCTTTCCGTTCCCGAAAGGGGAACCATAGCAAACATGGGTGCAGAGTTAGGAGCCACAACTTCCATCTTCCCTTCCGATGAAATAACATTGGAATTTCTTAAAGCTCAGGGAAGAGAAGAGAATTATATCGAGCTAAGGGCTGATTATGGGGCTGTTTATTCGGAAAAAATTACAATTGATTTGGATTTGCTTGAACCGAATATTGCACTTCCCCATTCGCCGGATGCTGTGGTGCCGGTAAGCGAAGTTCGCGGTAGGAAGGTAACCCAGGTTGCCATAGGAAGCTGTACCAATTCTTCATATTATGATTTGATGAAGGTTGCCAAAATACTTGAGGTTCACACAGTCCATGAAAATGTTTCATTGGTAGTATCACCCGGCTCAAAGCAGGTACTTGCAATGATTGCACAAAACGGTGCTTTGGCTGAAATAATATCTGCAGGTGCCCGTATTCTTGAAAGCGGCTGCGGTCCCTGCATAGGAATGGGTCAGGCACCAAG
>DAIMMU010000156.1:0-6049 GCA_036720515.1 Sedimentibacter sp. | reverse complement strand
CTCAACGTGTTCCGTTCCCGGAAACATGTCTACGGGAACGGCCTTAACCGCTTTGTATCCTCGATTAACCAGAAAGGATAAATCTCTTTCCAAGGTTTCGGGATTGCATGAAATATATATTATCTTTTTCGGATTCATGGTACACATGGAATTTAGAAACTGTTCGGTGCTGCCTGACCTGGGTGGATCCATGAATACTGCGTCAACTGTTTGTTTTTCTGACGCCATTTGATTCATAAATTCACCGGCATCACAATTGTAAAAATAAACATTTTTAGCTTTATTTCGTTTAGCATTTGTTATTGCGTCCTTAACGGCATCTCGATTTAGCTCTACCCCTATGACTTTTTTTACGTGCTTAGATGCTATTAACCCTATTGTTCCTATACCGCTGTATGCATCTATAATAGTTTCATTCCCTATAAATGAAGCAAATTCGATTGCTTTGCCATAGAGAATTTCCGTCTGAACAGGATTTACCTGATAAAATGACTTTGGTGAAATCCTGAATACCATGCCGCATAATGAATCCTCTATATATCCTTTTCCATACAGAACCTGTTCCCTTTCTCCCAAAACCATGCTTGTTTTCTTGTTGTTTACATTCATGACTATGGTTGTAATTTCCGGGTGAACTTTTAAAAGAGCCTTGATAAAATTATTTTTTGAAGGAAATATATGAGAAGCTAAGACCAAGACAACCATGATTTCTCCGCTCTTATGTCCTGTTCTTATTAAAACATGCCGCAAAAGCCCCATTCCTGTATCTTCATCAAATGTTTTCATTTTAAATGATTTAAGCATTCCCCGTATGGTAACTATTATTTTATCTGCTTTTTGGTCTTCAAGCAAGCAGCTGTCTATGTTAATCACATTGTGAGTACCTGCTTCATATACTCCTGATATAACATTCCCTTTTTTATCCGTATCAAAAACCGCATGAACTTTATTACGGTAATAATATGGATTTTTCATTCCGATAATATTTTCCACATGGCAGAATTTGCTTAATAGACGGTTAACATAATTTTGTTTTTCCTGCAGCTGTTTTTCATAGCTTTGTTCCTGCAGCTGACAGCCGCCGCACCTTTTTATTACCCGGCAGCTTAATTTTTCTTTAGTATCCATTGAAACTCCTTTTATGAATGAACTATATCGACAGTATAGCATATTTTAATTTATTGTTCAGTAAAAATTATCTCCTTGAAAAATTAAAATAATCAATTAAAAATTCCTTGCTTTACATATTTAACATTATGTAAAGCCAAGGAATTTTTAATATTCTGTATACCAATGATTTTCGATATAAATTTCTTCAAGGATACTTTTTATATTTTTATTTGAAATATGCCTTAGGGTTTCATTGTAAACATTTTTTCCTTCTTCGTGGGGAATTCCATTGATCATTTTTAATAAAAAGTCGTTAAATACATCTAATTCATCGCCTTTTGGAGGATCTTCATCGAGTCCCATAATCGCATCCTTAACCTTATTTGATGAAAGTCTTGATCTATATAAGCTTTCAGATTTAATATTTTCCGCAGCCTCCACGTAATCCCCGAAATACATATTTAAGAAAACTAATTTGTCTGTTATTCTATCATATTTTCTGAAAGCTTCTCTTGCCTCTTCATAATTTTCAACCGCAATATAATATCTGCTTAAAAAATAATAGTCATCAAAATCAGGGGCCTTCATAGCTTCTTTAAGAGCTGAATAAACATTTTCTTTGTTTTCCTTAATCTCACTGATGCTCATTCTATCAACAGTATTTATTAACAGTTTTCTGTTTCCTGAAATTTCAGTGTATTTTTGTCCCAAAGCAAATGCTCTATCGAGGTTTTGCTCCCCCTCCTTCCAGCCTATTCCGTATATTCTTGTGAGATATCTTAATGCGTCTATATCATCGGGAGCCTCTTTGAGGATATTTTCATAGTATTCAATTGCCGCAGCATAGTTTTTATAATAAATCAGACTTTCTCCTTCAGTGAGCTCTCCTCCTGCAGTAATGCTTGGAATCTGGTCATAGTAGGACCTTAATGGAAGGCTGCTTGTTATGAGATTATTATTCTCATCAAATGCATTTACTACAATCGGATATTCAACTCCCGGCAGAAATATTCCGAGAACCGATTGAGCACCAAGATACTCGTTTTCATTATCACTGACCGTAACATTTGGGTTATTTCTATACATATTTATGTTAATTTCAGCTTTTGTATCGGTAAATCTGTATTCTCCGCTCTTATCTGTTGCATATGTTCGAAAGCTTATTCCTCTTTCCCCGAATGGTTCATAGAAAACAACCGTTTCAACAGTATAATAAGCTGCATCTTCTACCCCTTCCCATGATACTGTAAATTCTTCTCCTGACAGCTTTTCTCCCGGCTTCGGCGAATTTATACTCAGAGTATCTCTGAATTTATAATGAATTTCTTCCTCTCCTCCGTTCAGTTCAACATATTGATGAGTTGAAAGCTGAAGCTCCTTATTTGCCAAGGTTGAGCTGTCTACTCCGATTCCCACACTGTAGTATCCGTCCTTCAGACCAAGTGTTTTAAATTCTCCGTTTACATCTGTTATAGCAACATAGCATTCTCCGCTGGTGTACAATTTGAAGCTTCCGTCTGCTTCCTGCACATATATTTCCACAAAGGGCATCGGCATTCCTTCATAGGTTACCGTTCCTGTTAAAACATTATCTCCCTTAAAATCCTCCGTAAATCTGTCAAACCAAATTCTTCTGTCATAACCACCTGAGCCGAAGCCTCTTCCTTGTTGACTCCAATTGTTTTTATATAATTCTTTATACATCAATTCAGCTTCTTCGTATTTTCCGTCAAATAAAGTAACTTCCGCCTTTAATATATCTAAGCTTATGTCTTTCAGCTCCGTCTTTTCATATTTTTCAATAATTTCCTTTGCTGTTTCACTTTCTCCATTAACGTGATGAAGAAATCCGTCATATACATCAGCTATATATATTATCTTTTCATTATCGCTTTTTTGCCCAAAGGCTATCCACTCTTTGAGATTTTCCGCATCTCCTGTTGCAATTGCAACATCAAGAAGCATTTTATATGATTGTATATAATAATCTTTTTCACTGTCATTAACGGGGGTTTCTGCCATAGCTTCAGTAAGTAGCTGCTTTGCCTTTGCTGCATTTTCGGGGCTTGTATCTTCGCCTCCTCCCCAGCCTGTCAAAAAAATTGTATACTTGGCATAACTCCTTATCAGACTGTCTGCATAAAGAAATTTACCCTTAATGCTTGGGGTAGTCGGATAAGAAGCGTATTTTTCATAAAAAACAGACATCTTCTCAGAGCCTTTATGCTCAAGATAACCGGCAATCATTAGAGTTGCCGTCGGTATTGCCCATATAAATGTCAATATAAGCATTAATACAATAAGAATAAGCGTCTTTACTTTAATTTTTATTTTCACTTCCTGCTCACCTCATAACCTTCTCTAATAATTACATAGGAACCACCCATATCAATAATCTTTATGTCTTGCGACTTGAACAAATCTCCCGGAATTAATGTAACAGCCAACAAAGCCGCAAAACCAATTATTGCAGGTGCTACCGGTATTTCAATTTCTCTGTTTAAAAACTCCCTGATTTTTGTTTTTAAAGATTTCTTGCTATGTTGAATAATATTGTCAAGGGCTTTTTGAGACAGGGTCAGGTCAAATGTTTCTTCTTCCATAATACTTTTTATTTCGATTCCAAGCTTATCTTTATTCTCCATTTTACCGTCCTCCTTTCAAAAGGCTTTCCTTTAATATGTTTCTTCCTCTAAAGAGCTTACTTTTTATTGTTCCTTCCTTTTCATTTAACAAATTTGAAATTTCCTTTATAGAAAGCTCTTCAAAATAGAAAAGTACAAGTATTTCCCTATATAGCGAATTCATCGTGAAAATCTCTTTTCTTAACAGCTCTCTGTCAATATTCATTTCAACCTGAGACTCCACATCTTCATTTCCAATCCATTCATCTTTCAATTCAAGTATATCCTGTCTTATCCTTATCCTGTCTCTCGAAAGGTTTATAGCTATTGCGTAAATCCACGTATAAAGTCCTGATTGTTCCTTGAAGGTGTTGATTTTATTAAATACCCTTATAAATGTTTCCTGAACAACATCCTCCGCTTCCTCTCTGTCCTTCAGTATCAGGCAGCAGGTTTTAAGCAATTTATTGCCGTATTCTTCGATTAATTGTCTGTATGCCTCTTCCCGGCCTTGTTTCAAGTTTTTGATCAATAACTTTTCCGCCACCATCAACCCTCCCTATAATTTTAGACGATAAAACTCAACAAAGGTTGCACCATATTATTAACAAAAAAAATTGTACATATAATATGCCTTGGTTGTTTGCTTGCACTATTGATTCTGCCGAGTCATATCCTCAATAAGTAATAAGATAATATTTCAAAACATATATTTATAGTGAAAATAGAAAAAGGAGTGTTTGATAATTGGAAAAAATCAATGTTGCTTTACGACCCATTGTTAATAATATAAATTTGCCGACTGTTATAAAAACAACCATACTGCCGGGTGATTCCATGGAAAGCATATTTATTGCGACGCAAACAGGAGAAATTTTTTATATCAGAAACGGAGCTATTAGGCTTTTTTTGGATATTAGCGGGCAAATTATTGAATTAGGCTCCAATGGCGGATATGATGAACGCGGTTTGTTGGGTTTGGCGTTTCATCCTAATTTTTATTATAACGGTCTTTTTTATCTTCATTATTCGGTCGCCGGAACACAAGGTCGGGGCGCTCTTTCAGAATCCTTCATGCCCGATCCGTGCAGCCAAAGCAGTTTGAACCTTAAATGGATAAGCAGAGAAAATCAATACGATCATATTGATACGGTTGAAGAATGGAATTTCCAGTCCGGTAATCAGCCAAGGAAACTGAGGACTCTGCTTAATCTCAGAAGACCATTCATGAACCATAACGGTGTCAACAGCTTAAACTTTTCGCCGGAAACAGGAAAGTTAATATTAACTACCGGAGACGGCGGTTCAGGATATGATCCGTTTAATTTAGGTCAAGATATTATGGAGATTGCCGGTAAAATTATTGAAATTGATGTAAATATTAATACATTTACAAATAACCCTCCTCCGGTTACACGTTTTAATGAATTGCCTCATGCAATTCAAAGAATCCTTACTGTAATTGCAAAAGGTGTCCGCAATATACCCGGCATATCATTTCAAAGATATTATGACCAATATATCAAGTATGTGGGAAATGTCGGTCAGGATTTGGTAGAATCTATTTTTTCATTTATTCATTATGAGCCCTTGCCGGTTACTGAAATAGTTTTAGCCTCCATGCAGAATCGCGAGCTTAACGAAAGCAATTTAGTTAATTTTGGCTGGAGGGCATGGGAAGGTGATTTGCCGACAACAATTATACGTGAATGTTTTACAAATTCCTTGGTTGAAGAAACTATAGCATATTACAATGAAGCAATAAATACGGCGACAGTCCGCATACAACCGCTGACCTGTTATTATCACAGAGATATGCGGACGGATATGTTTAGCGGTACGGCGCTTACAGGTGTTCAGCCATATATGGGAAATGAAATTCCCGATTTAACAGGCTGCGTTGTTTTTACAGATTTTGTAAAGAAAGGAGAGCCGCCCGCAAGGGGAGTTTTAGCTTATACAAAAGTAAGAGCGGATTGCAGGCAAAATGATTACAGCATTATTGATGTTAATTATAATTTTGGATCCCGCCCTGCTTTTTATGTGAGTTTAGGAACAAATTCAGCCCAATCAAAGCTGTACTTGGGTGCTTACGGCTCTTCCAATGTAACTGATTTTAATCAAGGAACTGTTTTTGAAATTGTTTAAGCAATTAATTGATTGATTGGATAAACATAAAAAAGTTACAGTTCACACATACAATAACATGAGCGTCAACCGTTGTCATTCTGAACCGCAGGTGAAAGATGTCCCTAACCCTATTTTTCAGGTGTTCTTCCTGAAAAATAGCGGTAGGTCATTCGCAGAGCGGAATC
>DAIMMU010000155.1:0-6102 GCA_036720515.1 Sedimentibacter sp. | reverse complement strand
TATAAAGTTTTTCAGAAATTTTGCAAAATTATCTTTAAAAGTTTTTAAAAACTACTTGCATTTTATTTGCGTATGTGCTACTATCTTAAAGTAGCATTTCGCCGTAGTGATGGAATGGCAGACGTGACGGACTCAAAATCCGTTGGTAGCAATACCGTGGGGGTTCAAGTCCCTTCTACGGCATAGAATTTCAACAAAAAAGAGACCAAGAAAAAAGGTCTCCTTTTTATTTTTCTTATAAGTGCCTGATAAAGCTAAATTGCTATAAGTATGCCGCCATCACTATTCTTAATTTTATTAATCTTTAAATATTCCTCCGGTATTTGCCGAAGTCACCATCTTGCGGTATCTGTTCAAATATCCGTTTTGCACCGGCTTTTCATATGGCACGAATTTAGACTTTCTGTCCTCAATTATTTGCTCATTAACCATAAGCTCAAGCTTGTTGTTCGGAATATCTATGCTGATTATATCTCCATCCTCAATTATTCCGATTAGTCCTCCTGCTGCTGCCTCAGGGGATATATGCCCTATGGATGCTCCCCTTGAAGCTCCGGAAAATCTGCCGTCGGTTATCAAAGCAACGCTACTGTCCAGCCCCATGCCGGCAATTGCAGATGTGGGAGTCAACATTTCACGCATTCCCGGTCCTCCCTTAGGTCCTTCGTAACGGACTACAACAACATCACCGGAAACAACCTTACCGCTCATTATGGCGCCCATGCATTCTTCCTCACTGTTGTACACTTTTGCAGGTCCACTGTGGACTAACATTTCAGGAAGTACGGCTCCCTTTTTGACAACGGCACCGTCAGGAGCAATATTTCCCCAAAGTATTGCCAATCCTCCGTCTTTAGAGTAAGCATTCCCGAGGCTTCTTATAACGTCAGTGTCCTTCACATAGGCATTCTTTATATTATCCCCAACCGTATTTGCCGTTACGGTCATGCAGTCTGTATTTATCAGACCGTATTCATCCAACTCCTTGAGCACGGCGGAAACTCCTCCTGCCTGCCAAAGGTCTACAAGACAGTCTTCTCCAGCAGGGCTTAATTTCACAAGGTGCGGAGTTGACTTGCTTATATCGTTGATATCCTTTAAATTGATTTTGATTCCTGCTTCATGTGCTATTGCGGGAAGATGCAGTACGGTGTTAGTGGAGCATCCAAGTGCCATATCCGCAGTCAGTGCATTGTGAAGAGAATCGGCGGTCACTATGTCGCGTGGGCGTATATTCTTATTCAGCAGCTCCATAACCTTCATCCCCGCTTCCTTTGCAAGACGTATTCGTGCCGCATGAACGGCAGGAATGGTACCGTTGCCGGGCAAGCCTAACCCTACCGCTTCCGTCATGCAGTTCATCGAGTTTGCCGTGAACATGCCTGCACATGAGCCGCATCCTGGACATGAATAAAGCTCAATTTCCTTCATCTGTTCATCACTCATTTTTTTCGCACCCGCTGCTCCTACAGCTTCAAAAGAATTTGAAACCGTTAGTTTTTTACCGTTGTAATATCCGGGCATCATGGGACCGCCGCTAACAAATATGCTTGGGATGTTCAATCTCAATGCTGCCATAAGCATTCCGGGAACTATTTTGTCGCAGTTCGGCACAAATACAAGAGCATCAAAGGGATGAGCCATTGCCATTATTTCCACGGAATCCGCTATATGTTCGCGGCTTATAAGCGAATATTTCATACCTTCATGACCCATTGCAATACCATCACATACACCTATTGCAGGAAAAACGAACGGTGTGCCCCCTTCCATCCTTACACCGGCTTTTACCGCCTCAACAATATCATCCAGATGTAAATGCCCCGGAATTATATCGTTCTGAGCATTTACAATTCCAATCATAGGCTGCCTTATTTCCTTGTCCGTAAGACCAAGCGCGTTGAACAGAGATCTGTGGGCAATCCTTTCTACACCTGTTTTCATTTGATCACTTCTCATACCAAACCTCCAAATTGAATTTTTAGGCTGATTTTTTATCTTGGTTATATCAAATTTTCTTTTACCAAAACTTCTGCAATTTGTACGGCATTTGTTGCGGCACCCTTTCTGACCTGATCACCGCAGCACCATAAAACCAATGAATTTTCACTGCTTATATCCTTTCTAACTCTTCCTACATATATTAAATCTTGCTCCGATGAATCAAGAGGCATCGGGTATTTTTTATTTTCCAAATCATCTATAAGCTTGACACCTTCTGCCTTTGATAATAGCTCCCTTGCTTTTTCGGGAGTAATTTCTCTTTCTGTTTCTATTGTAATAGATTCGGAATGGCTTCTGTATACAGGAACCCTGACACATGTGCAATTTACTCTTAAATCAGGATTGTGGAGTATTTTTCTTCCTTCGTTCTGTAATTTCATTTCTTCCTGAGAATATCCCTCTTCATTAAAGCTTCCGATTTGAGGTATTACATTGTAAGCAATCTGATGCTGGAAGGTACTTATTACCGCTTCCTTGCCTTCACTGATATCCTTAATCTGCTTATCCAATTCTTTTATTCCGTTTACTCCCGCACCTGAAACGGCTTGGTATGTTGTAACTATCATTCTTTTTATTTTAGCATATTTGTTGAGTTCATTTATTGCCGTTAATGCAATTGTTGTTGAACAATTGGGATTTGAGATTATTCCATTATGATCTTTGACATCCTCTGCATTTACTTCCGGGACAACCAGCGGAACATCGTCATGGAGTCTGAATTCACTTGAGTTATCTACTACCACTGCGCCGGCTTTTACGGCAGCCGGTGAAAGCTCTCTGCTTATATCATTTTCTGCAGCACAAAGCACTATATCTATATTTTCAAAGGAGCTTTCCAAAGCCTCCTCTATAAGATATTCTTTACCATCAAACTCAACAATTGTTCCCGCACTTCGTTTGCTCGCCAATAACTTTAAATTATTTATAGGAAAATTCCTCTCCTTTAAGATTTTTAACATTTCCTGTCCTACCGCGCCTGTTGCTCCTAATATTGCTACATTATATTTTTTCATATTCGTCCTCACCTTCTAAAACTATACCTCTTTTAAATATATAAAAATTATTATAACAATTATTTGCAGCTTGTCAAGCTTTTTGTTTTCTTAATATGTACATGTGTTTTGTTTATATATACAATTGTTCATATATGACTATTTATAAATAGACAAAATAATAGCCTAATATTAAATTAGGCTCATGATATTACGTTCGTAGTTTCTTTAAAATTCTGCTTTTATCTTCCATATACTCAGCTCTCTGACTGCCTGCCAAACTACATTGTCTTTTTCGATTATTTCTGTTGAATCGCCGTTTTTCACTTCTATTTTGTAGTATAAGCTTACATTAGCTTTATTGTTGTCATTTGCATCCATTTCATAGCCGTAAATTTTGAAGTTTAAAAGCTTAATATCATCTTCCTCCTGAAGCTTTAAAAATTCATCAAAATCCTTTACTCTGTCTGCAACGGGAGTCATCAAATATGTGTAGCTGTATCTTTCCTGAAGCATTCCGGTCAAATATTTTTCCGCTCCATCGGCAGGTGATTTTTCCCTGTAATCAAGCTCTCCCTTATCCAAAGGATAGGCAGTTGAATTTTCTTTTTCCGTCATTATAAATGCATACGGGTCATAGACATTGCTCGGATTCCATATCATGTATTCATATATGCCCAATTCCTTTGCTGCAATTATTTGATCTCTAACCTTGTCCGGTCCGTATTCAATTCCCGCCCAGTCAAAATCTTGAATCCAAGGTCTTATAACAGGCGGTTTTTCCATAGATGAATTCTTTTCAACAGCTTCTTCCATAGCTCCTTTGACAACCAAGTAAGGATGTGCATTCGGATTCTCTAAGTTGTACCAACCTGTTGAATAGTGGCTTGGATAAACCATGGGAGCAATATTATCAACATGCTCTCCTATCAATATCCATGTCTGCCCTATGTCTTCCGGATAATCATCCCATGTTCTTGTAATTATGCCGAAAACATCCGCACCTAAATTTACTTTGTAAGGCTCAAGCTCTTTTTTAGCATATTCTAAAAAATCTCCGATTGCTTCGTCTTTATCTCTTCCGTTTCTTCCGGGAAATTCCGTAATAGGATTGTATTTTTTAGCTCCGTCAGGAAAACGCACATAATCAAACTGAATTTCATCAAATCCTAAAAGTGCTGCTTCTTTAGCAATTGCAACATTATAATCCCATACATACTGGTCAAAGGGATTAATCCAGGGAATGTTGCCGCTGTTAGGATCAAGCCATGTTCCGCCCGACTTAAGCTGAATTGAATGCTCGGGATTCTTGACAGCAAAATTTTTGTCCTTGAATGCGACAATTCTTCCGATGGTATACACATCATATTCATTCAATATTTTAAGCATATTTTCAACATCTTTTATCGGAATAGCTGTTTCCTTGTTCATTTCCTGAACAATCTCAACACTACTGTTATATGTTATAAAACCATTATCATCTTTTACATTTATAACTACCCCGTTTACTTCGGTAGCAACCGCTATACCTATAATACGCTCAAATTTGTTTGCTTTTTCAGCACTGTCAAATAATTGCCTCGCTTTTTGACTGTCTTTTTCGCTAAGAGCTTTCACATATGCGCCGTATGCATCAATATTCTCCTTGTTTAATTCATTTCCCGCCGTGTGTCCTGTTGCATACAAAGCTTTAACTTCAACAGTCTTCTTTTCTCTCTCAGCTCCTATCGAAATTAAGGGAACATAAAATTCACCCAATTGCTCTTTTCTCTGTTTTTCTAATTCTTCTCTTTCAGCGATTCTTTCTTTCAGCTCTAATTCAGCTTTTTCTTCCTCCGATATTTCTGGTTCCGAAGATATGATTTCGGGTTCTTCTTGATTTGTTTCCCCAGAGGGTATGGGTGCATTTGCATCTGCGGATTCAGTACAAGATGTCAATAGCATTGCTAAAAGTAATAATAAAATTGCATATTTTGCTTTTTTAAACATTAAATCCTCCAAATAATATAAAGAATTGCAGATGTTGTCACACCTCAATACATGGTATTAAAAAAAATATTACTTATACCAATTGTCTTTTATTTTAACATAAGCAATTAACATAAGCAATAAACAATCGATTTTTTTTCTTTTTTCGACAATGCAATATTTGTTAATTATTCTCGAAAAGTGATTAATTGTATTTATCTGCAATATTTACGGTATTAATAAACGGCTGCATTCTAAGAATACCTGCAATAAAAGGTATGTTCCGCTGATAATAGCGAGAACATACCCCCTGTGTATTAAGCTTCCGTTTTTATGAAGCAGTTTATCTCATATATTGTCCACCGTTGATATCAAGAATAACACCGGTAAGATAATCAGACATATCACTGACAAGAAACAGTATTGCATTAGCCACATCCATAGGCTCCCCAATTCTTCTTAAGGCAAAGGAGTTAATATCTGCCGGATCTAATGAGTCAGTCATCGGTGTTCTGATAACGCCCGGAGATACTGCATTAACATTTATATTAAAGGGGCCAAGGTACTTGGCTAAACTCCATGTCAAGGTTATATTTGCCGCTTTAGATGTAGCATAGCTGGCTTCTGTCCTAATACCCCCTACTTCGGCTGCAACGGAGGTGGAATTGACAATTTTTCCGCTCCTTTGAGCCTTCATAAACGGAATTACAGCCTTACAGCAATTAATTGTTCCGAAAGTATTTACTCCAAACACCTTGTCCCAGTTTTCTCTCGGAATATCTTCAAAGGGTGTTGCATTTCTGACAATTCCGGCATTATTGTAGAGAATATCCACTGTTCCGAATTGAGACGCTACTTTTTTAAAAAAGTTTTCAACGCTTATTTCATCTGCCACATTAAGCTTTCCTTCATATAAGCTTTCACCGTTCTCTAATTCTCTTTTAACCAACTTATCCGATTCAGCAATACTCAAATCTCCAATTATAACAACCGCGCCTTCCGATGCTAGTAATTCTGCCGTTGCTTTGCCGATTCCTTGGGCGCCTCCTGTAATAACCGCTATCTTATTTAATAATTTCTTATTATTCATATCGCTCATTCCTTTCCATTTCTTCTCTAACATAAAGTTTTGCAGTTA
>DAIMMU010000154.1:0-6130 GCA_036720515.1 Sedimentibacter sp. | reverse complement strand
GAAAGAGAAAACTTTACAAAAGAAATAAGCTTTATGAATAATACAAAGAGCAGTTTAAACGGAAGAATTTCAAAGCTGCAGTTAAAGCTTAACGAAAAGGAGCAGGAAGTAATAAAGCTTGAAAAAAATATAAGGGAACTTAAAAGCACAATTGATGACAAATCGCAAAAAATATTTAATTTCAGCGATGAGCAGCAAAAAATGAATTTATTGGTTGAAGCAAAAGAAAAAGATGTTGATTCTTTAGCAAATAAAATTAGTATGCTTCAAAATAAGCTTAACGACAAGGACCAAATAATTTTTTCTAAAGATAAGCTGATAAATGATTTAAAAATCAATGAGGATTTATTTAAAGAAAAATATGAATCAATTAACGATGAAAAAGAAAAATATTTGGAAGAGCTTTTAATGTTAAACAGCGACAAGGAAAGTCTTGTTAATAATATAAATCAGCTGCAGGAAAAACTGAACAGAAAAGAAGCGGAAAACTTCCAGAATCAGTTGGAAATTAATCAGCTGAAAAAAGAAAATACAGAGCTTTTGGAACTTTTGGACGAAGAAACAGCAAAATAGTGGTAGGTCATTCGCAATTAGCGCCAAATTTATGTGAGTGATTACGATCAGATAAATTTGTGTGAGAAACTGCGTAACATTGAGAACGCATCAGCGTTCTTTTTTAAAAAGGAGTAAAAATGAGTGTAGAATTATTAGCACCTGCCGGAAGTATTGAATCGTTTTATGCGGCGGTAAACAGCGGAGCAGATTCAGTGTATTTAGGCGGGAAATTTTTTAACGCAAGACATAATTCAATAAATTTCGATAACGAGGAAATGAAGAGCATAATTAAGTATGCGCATAACAAGGGTGTCAAGGTATATGTTACCATGAATACGGTTTTAAAGGATACTGAAATTATAGACGCTTTAAACTATGCAATATTTTTGTATGAAAATGATGCGGATGCGGTAATAGTTCAGGACTTGGGACTATTATACCTGATAAACAAATATTTACCTGATTTTCCCGTCAGTATCAGCACACAGGCGGCGGTTTACGATGAATACGGAGTTAAATTTTTTGAGGATTTTAATGTCGGAAAGGTAATCATGGCAAGAGAACTTTCCTTACAGCAGCTTAAAGAAGCCGTGAAAAATACAAATACCGATTTGGAAGTATTTATTCACGGAGCACTTTGCATGTGCTATTCGGGTCAATGCTATATGTCAAGCTTTTTGGGAGGCAGAAGCGGCAATCGGGGAAAATGTGCACAGCCATGCAGATTAAATTACAGCTTTTATGATGTTGAGCAAAATCAGGAGGTTGAAGATTTCGAAACTATGCCTCTGCTGAGCTTGAAGGATTTTATAGCAGGGGACAGCATACATGAGCTTATTGAAGCGGGAGTAAAAGCATTCAAAATAGAAGGCAGAATGAAGGGTCCTGCATACACATCTTCTGTTGTGGAATACTACAGACAAATAATTGATAATTATTACAGCGGTAAGAACGTTGATACAGCTTGCTTAAGGGACAAAGCAATTGCAACATTCAGCAGAGGAAATACAAACGGATATTTAATTCCTTCAAAGGATGATGAAATGTTTGCAAAATTAAGCTCAGGCATTAAGGGAGAAAATATTGAGGAAATAGAAGAAGACGTTAAGGAAAAAGCGCAGGAATTTTCAAAGTTCAGGAGAAATAAAATAAGTTTATGCATATATTTAAAAATAGGTGAGCAAGCAGTATTGGAGCTATCCGACGGCAAAAATACCGTAACGGTAAAAAGTGACGAAGTATGCGAAATAAGCGTTAAAAATCCCGCAACAGATGAAATAATCAAGGAGCAGCTGTCAAAGCTTGGAAATACTATTTATGAATTAGATAGGCTGAAAATCGAAAAGGATAGCGGAGTATTTATAAGAAAAAGCACATTGAATCAATTAAGGCGAGATGCCGTCGAAATTTTATATGAAAAATGCGGCAGGTTCTATGACAGGAATGATGTTCCGACACTCTGCTACGATGATATTTTCCCGTTTAACAAAAAGGAAGATACATCGCCGAAATTAAGTCTTAAAATCAACAGTATCGATGAAATTCAATTCGCCGAGAGCAAGGTTAAGCGATTGTATGTTCCGTATTATTTGAATATGGAAGACGCAAAAAATATAAAGGCTGAAAAGTATTTATGGCTGCCTAATATTATATCAAAGGAAAATTATAATGTTTTAAAGGATAATTTGGATGTATATGAAAAAATATTTGACGGTGTATGTGTAAACAATGTAGGAAGCTTTTATTTCTTTAAGAAATACAGCAGGCTTAAAATTCACTGCGGGCCATTTTTTAATATAATAAATACTTTTTCCGCAGAACTTTTAAAGAAAAAAGGAGCAGATAGCTTTACATTTTCAGTGGAAGCAAATATCAGGGATATGGAAAGTATAATGAAGCACACTGAGCTAAGTTCGGAAATTGTTGCGCATGAATACGTTCAGCTTATGGTTATGAAAAATTGTCCCATGTCAATGCTGAAAAATTGCAAGAATTTACATGATTGTGAAAAATGCAGCTACAGAAACAAGTATATGCTAAAGGACAGAAAGGGTGTTTATTTCAATATAGAAAGAGATAACAGGCTAACTCATATATACAACAGTGTTCCGCTCACACTTATTGGAAAAACCCGTGACTTCGTCGATGAAAATATAGAATACTTTTTTGTGGACACAAAATTTTTAAATGATGCGGAGGAAGTAATAGACACACTTTACTGTGAAATAAACGGAGTAAGAACTTCTGATATATTGAAGGAAAACAGCTTTACAAGAGGTCACTACTTGAAAAATATCCTGTAGCGGTATGGGGACACACCTTTACTATAGGGAAAACCCATGAGGGTATAAGGAATGTCCCCGAATAGTTGGGACACACCCCTTGTCATTCTGAACCGCAGGTGAAGAATCTATATTGGATGACAAAATCAGAAAGGGAGTACAATGAAGCAAAAATCTAAATCAGTTTTGGAATTTGATAAAATAATTGAAAGGGTTGCCCAATTTGCAGAAACAAAAAAGGGAAAGGAAGAAGTATACAAATTAGACGTATCCTCTAACCCCGAAGGTGTTAAATTCAAGCAAGAGCAAACAGCGCAGGCACTTTCAATAATTATTGAAAAAGGTTCGCCTCCCATGGGGGGAATATCGGATATAAAGGAATATGTAAAAAGAGGAGCAGTCGGAGGTATTATATCTCTACGCGGACTTACAAACTGCGCCGATACGTTAAGAGCAGCAAGATTGTTGAAAAACTATGTTCTTCTTAACAATAATGACAGAACTTATGACTTGCTGGAAAAACTATGTGAAGATATTTATACAAATAAAGATATTGAGGATAAAATCTTTTCGGTTATTATAAGCGAAGAAGAAATCGCCGATGATGCAAGCCCCGAGCTTAAAAAAATCCGGAGAGAAATTCAAATAAAAAACAATTCGATAAAAAACAAAATAAATTCAATCGTGAGCTCTTCATCAATGCAGAAATATCTGCAGGAAGCAATAGTAACAATGCGAAATGACAGATATGTAATTCCTGTTAGAAAAGAATACAGGAGTATGGTCAGGGGTATAATTCACGACCAGTCTTCAACAGGCTCCACACTTTTTATTGAGCCTATGGCAGTAGTGGAAATGACCAACGAAATTGCTAATTTAAAAATTGAAGAAAAAAAAGAAATTGAGCGTATTCTCTTGGAGCTGAGTATGATGATAGGCGATATAAGCGGAGAAATGCTTAATAATCAGGAAATTTTAAAGGATTTGGACTTTATATTTGCCAAGGGCAAGTATGCCATAAGCATTAACGGGGTGGAGCCAAGAGTAAATGACAGAGGATATATTCGAATAAAAAAAGGAAGACATCCTCTCATTGACCCACAGCTGGTAGTACCCATTGATGCAGTATTAGGTGATGAATATACAACACTAATAATAACAGGACCCAATACGGGAGGAAAAACTGTTTCATTAAAGACCCTGGGGCTTTTTACGCTTATGGGAATGGCAGGGCTTCATCTTCCTGCCGAATATGGTACGGAAATATCTGTTTTCAGTTCGGTTTATGCCGATATTGGAGATGAGCAAAGCATAGAGCAGAGCCTCAGTACGTTTTCTTCTCATATGACAAATATTGTGAAAATATTAAAAGAAGTCGATGAAAAATCATTTGTACTTTTCGATGAGCTTGGTGCGGGAACAGACCCGACGGAAGGAGCCGCATTGGCAATTGCAATACTTGATACGCTCCATGAACGGAAAATCGTGACTGCCGCAACAACACATTACTCAGAGCTTAAATTATATGCACTTACTACAGAGGGAGTTATAAACGGAAGCGTTGAATTCAATATTGAAACACTTAGCCCAACCTACAAGCTTTTAATTGGAGTGCCGGGAAAATCCAATGCATTTGAAATATCAAAAAAATTAGGTCTCAATTCTGATATCATTCAAAAGGCAAAACAAAATATAGAAACGGATAAAATTGAATTTGAAGATGCATTAAAGCAAATTGAGGAAAACCGTATTTATATTGAGGAAAAGAAACAGGAAATGGACAGACTTGATTTAGAAAGCAAGAAAAAGCACAGCGACTTTTTATCCAAGGAGAGAAAATCTCTTGAAAAAAGCGAAAAGCTGATAGATGAAGCTAACTATGAGGCAAGAAAAATAGTAGAGAATGCCAAAAGAGAAGCTGCTGAAATTATCAAGGAATTAAGAAAATTAAACCTTGAGATGGATAAGGATAAAAACCGGCGCGCAAATGAACTAAGACAATCATTAAATGATAAAACAAAGGAGCTTACCGAAAATATTTATTCAGATATAATCGAGGAAGAAGATACATATGATACGGCATCACCTTTAAAAACAGGGGATGCGGTAACGGTAAAAAGCTTAAACCAAAAAGGATTTATTATTTCGGATGTGGATGATTCTCAAACAGTAATGGTTCAAATTGGGCTGATAAAAACAAAGGTTAAAAAATCGGACTTAATAAAAATTAAATCCGAAGAAGAAGTAAAACAAAAAAGCAGTACTTCAAGAATGGTAAGATTAAAAACATCTTCAATCAATCCTGTAATTGATATAAGAGGATACAATCTTGATGAAGCATTGTTAGAGCTTGATAAATATTTGGATGATGCCTTTATGTCAAATTTAAACGAAGTTCAGGTAATTCACGGCAAAGGGATGGGTATACTTCGCGAAGGTGTAACTCAGTTTCTTAAAAAGCATAAGCACGTTAAAGAATCAAGGCTTGGTACATTCAATGAAGGCGGTGACGGAGTAACAATCGTTAAATTTAAATAAAGACGAATCATTTCTTTAATCATTTTAATCATTTTTGTTACACAAAAATAATATTATACGTTATCGTTTGCTGATGATTTATGCTATAATGTTTTTTAATATAGGAGGTGTTTATTTGGAAGATAGAGCCTTAGAATTAATGGAAAAAATGTATACGCAGATGCAACAAGGGTTTAGCGAAATAAGACATGACATAGATGGTATCAAAAAAGATATAACCGATATAAAATCAGACATAAGTGGCATGAAGTTTGACATAAACGGTATGAAAATCGACATAAGCGGTATGAAAGAAGATATAAAGGGAATCAGACAAGATTTAGATGAAGTAAAACAAGACGTAAAAGAAGTAAAACAAAAGGTTATGCATATTGAAACCGACCATGGCAAAAAGCTTTCGGTGCTATTTGACGGATATAAGCAAAACTCTGAAAAATTAGATAGGATTCAGGAAGAAGTATCCAGACACGAGGAAATAATTTTAAGAAGAGTAAAGTAAAAATCAAGTTTTATGAACGGGAAAGCTCGGCAAAATGCCGGGCTTAAATTTACCATAAATAAAAAAATAATTGAACGTTTGGAGGAAATATGGATAGAGAAATAGTAAGGCTTGATATGACCAAGGATTTTGAAGCATTTGAAGAATTGTCGGTAATTTCTTTCGGTGAAGCAACAAACTCAAAGAAAGAAATGTATGAATGGCTGTTCGAAAAGAATCCTTACAATAAATCAGGGAATATGATGTATTTGTTAAA
>DAIMMU010000153.1:0-6146 GCA_036720515.1 Sedimentibacter sp. | reverse complement strand
CTTTTTTTGATTATACTACTATTGAAATAATTTGTCAAAAGTATTTGGGTTATTTTGAAAATCGACTTTCACCCTTATAACGTATGCATGAGTAATAAGAATAGTTTTGCATTGTAAAGAATAGCGGCATCCGATTTTTTATCGAACACCGCAAGTGGTCTGAAAAACATTAAATATAAGTCAATATGAATTGTAACCTAAATTTTAAGCAAATATGTGATTGACAGAAACAATATTTGCGATATTTCAATTATAAAACCCTCTATTGAATTTGGAACATTTTTTATTTTCTTATCCAATATACTTATGATTGCTCCTGTTATCATATATGTAAGAGACAATGAAATTATCAGCTTGTAGTTAAATATTGCAGTAAAGAGAAATGATATTCCAAAAGCAGCTATTATATGATATTTACCGCAATGCTTTAATATTGAAGTATTATCCGGGTTTCTTTTTATTACCTTGCTGAGTATTATTAAATTTGAAAATCCCGCGGCAGGCATAATAATCAAAGAAGTTACGGGAACAATCCTAAAAAGAGAAACATACATTAAGCAAATTAATATTACACCGATGATGCCCGATATTTGCTCTGTTTGATTTGCAGGTCTTATATAATAATTTAAGGTTCTGTAAACATCCTTTATATTAACCGTCTTCGTTATAATACAGTAATATAAAAAAACCACAGCACTGATAAAAAACCCGTCATATACATATCTTAAAGAAGAAATAATAAACGCAAAAAATCCAATGGCAAGTCCTATTAAAGGCAGTGCCATTATTCCGTTTTTATAATCCTCCTCATTTGCTTCTTCGTAAATGGTAAGACTTACACAGGAATATTTTTTTAGCATTAACACAATACCTATCACAATGCTTCTTAAGTCAAACATAATAATTCCCCTTATGTGTTTTTACCATTATATCACAAATGAGTTGTTTAATAAATATAAATTAAATTGTACACTCAAATAAGATTGTAAAATCTCATAAGAATTATATAAGCTTCCTGATATGTGCAATAATCAAATGGCTTGAAACTTAAACCGTCTCCTTTTAATATTCCTTTGCTGGCAGCCATGTGTATATATGGTTTTTCATTTTCTAAAACCTGTTCTATATCATTATAATTTATAATCTCATAATCGGAAAAATTCATGCCTAACTCATTGCCTATGTATACCAAAATTCTTGCAATTTCAAGCCTCGTCATATATCCGTCGGGTTCTTTGAAAGATTCGGGATTTAAAATTCCCATATGATATGCTTGATACAATATATCATTGTTATTGCATAGCAAATAATAATAAGATGCGTAAGTCATCCCGTCATCTACAAATACTTCTCCATTAACAGGGTCTAAAGCAACATGCTCTTCATAATCCACTACATGAAAGTAATTGTTTAAATTATCCTCACCTATTTTTATGTTAAGCATATTTACAATCAGTTTGTAGAAATCTTCTCTGCTGATATAAGCATCGTACAGACCGTCAAATTCTTCGGGTATAAGGGATGCACTTCTCATTTCATCAATAGTATCCTTTGCCCAAGTATGAGGGTCTTGAGGAATCGCATTCATCCATAGCTTTGTATTTTCTGAAATGCAATTAAAAGCTTCATCAAACGCCTCGGCAATCAAGCATAGCTTTTCATGGATTATTGCCATATCTCCGCCATTTATATTTCGAATAACCGAAGGATGAACTTCAGCATACCATATTAAGTCCGCAACTTCATCCTTAAAACTAACTGCGGAATGCTTATTAACAAATACTTTACGATAATCGTCTCCCCAAGCACCGTATTGATATCCATCATTTAATTTGTTGAATTTATCTTGTAGTTTTTCGATATCATATATTTTAAACATATAATCGCTGATAAAATGACTCAATTCATGAATCATAGCTTCTTCAGATGCAAAACATGACTCCGGATACAAACTGCTTTCAAGTGTTTTTATGTATATATTAACTGTGCTTTCATCATTAACAGATACCGAAAACAAATCTTTTATATTTTCTGTTTTATCCAAAATTACATTTGTGACTATTCCATTATTTAAATAATAGTCGGTTATTTCTTTAATCATATTATCAGGAAATTTCTTAATGCTTTTTTCCAATATTAACATACAGTCAATAAAATAATCGTAATCGCTGCCCTCAGGTATGATTATATTTATCCCGTAGGTTTTTTCTAAATTATTTTTAATATTAAGCTCTTCATAATCCATTGTATTGCTGAATCCAAAAGCCTGAGTGCCAAGAATGCAGATACATATTACCAAACATAATATTCTTTTAATCATTTTATCTACCTCACAGATAAATTTTTGATTTATAAAAAAATCAGATTGTTTGTAAAAGTATCAAGATTATATCACAGCATGAAATGATTTGCAACAAAAAATGCAAACGTTACTATTATTTAATTGTTTGGCAACCTTTAAAAAACAGTGATATAATATTATATTATCAGAAAAATTATTTATGATTAATTAAGAATTTGAGGGCTTTCAATGAAAATAACAATAATATCCGTAGGCAAAATAAAAGAAAAGTTTTTTACTGAAGCAGTGAAAGAATATTCAAAACGTCTTTCCAAGTATTGCAGATTAATTGAAGAAATCATACCCGACGAAAGAGCTGATGACAACTATTCTAAGGCAGAAATAGAGCAGGTTAAATTAAAGGAAGGGCAAAGAATCCTCGGTAAAATTCCAAAAAACTCATATATAATTGTTTTAGACATAAAAGGTGAACAGCTAAGCTCGGAGACACTGTCAAAAAAAATAAACACATTAGGTGTCGAAGGAAAATCGGATATAACATTTATTATAGGAGGAAGCAACGGCTTGTCGGAGGAAGTAATAAACAGTGCCGATTTTAAGCTTTCATTTTCAAAAATGACCTTCCCCCACCAGCTTTTCAAAATTATATTGTTGGAGCAAATTTACAGGGCATTTAAAATTAATGCAGGCGAAGCTTATCATAAGTA
Source organism: Sedimentibacter sp. (assembly GCA_036720515.1). Taxonomy (GTDB): domain Bacteria; phylum Bacillota; class Clostridia; order Tissierellales; family Sedimentibacteraceae; genus Sedimentibacter. Next base: position 3,137 of record DAIMMU010000153.1, on the reverse strand, counting down.
GCCCAAAAACACATCAAAAGAATACCACTTATTAAAAACAAAAATAACTAAATTGCAACAACAGGTGAAATAGCTCCAATACTGATAATTGCCAACAAGCTATTAAGAGCTATAAAGATAATTGCCGGTATATAAACCAAGACTTATAAATTTTCACTTAAGCAAATATCAAATAGCTCTTTCATCTTGCTATAGTTGCACAAAAAAGATTCTTTACTGGCTTCTAACATTAGATTCTTATCCACTTTTCTAAAATCAATTCTATAATTACAAGAAAGTACTAATTCACGAATAAACTCTCTTTGACTGCGTCCATTACCCTCCCTGAAAGGATGAAGGGCATTTATTTCAGAAAAATAATATGATAGTTTGTTTACCATCTCATCTCGACCTAATCCAATTAAGAAATTTTCCTTCTTTAAGCTTTCAAAAATACTAGATGCCTGTTCATTTATATATTGAACCTTACAAAACATATTTTGTTTTGCAATATCAACAATACGAATTTCACCAGCCCAAGCATAAATATCCTGAAATATATATTTATGAATTATCTGTAAATGCTTTAAATCAAATTCCCCTTTTATAGGATTATCAATTAGATCAGAAATACGAAACATTGTAAGTTTTCTCTCAGCTTCAAGTAATATCTCACTATCTCGAATATTTAATTTATTAATCAATACATCAGAATTAGGATAGCAATATATTTCATCACTCATTCTTATTGATCCTTAGTGTATTCAGAAATTATTTTTTTTCGAATATTTTCAGCTGAATTTTTATCATTTCTATATTCTTTTAGCAATAGTATATCTTCCTTTGTTAAATTCATATTTTCCATTGCTAAAGTTGCATTTATCTCAGAAATTGCTTCATCTTCTGCATAATTAGCCCCATTGAGTTTCACTTCAAACGGAATACTTTTTGTCATAATAATTTGCTTTAATAGCATATTAACAACCGCGGATAGATTTGTACCTAACTTTTCAAGTATTTCCGATGCTAATTCCTTATCATTTTCTTCAGCTCTCACTTGAATATATTTTTTTGACATAAATACCACCTCAGTATTATTATACTACATTGTAATGACCATATCAATACAATTTACTTTTATAAAAAATTATTTATAATAATATGTGTTACGGTGAAACCTACCATAAGTAGGCTTTCTATTAGTTTCATAATTACCTCATTTTTTAATTTTTTTATACATTTTATTTTGTATTGATTTTTATTAATAATATAGGTTATAATTGGGGTAAGATAAAGAATAGTCAGTTGGCTATAGCTGACTTTAAATTAATTGTTTTTAATTACCTTGTGCCAGCAGGGTGATTACTTTTTTGATGCGTAATAACTACAGATGTAGATTATCATAATCTCACTGTCAATCCTAAATTTATTGTTGCTTATACTCCACCACTACTTGTGTCAATGGTAGCAGTAATATCTTCTCCGTTACCGTTATATAAGATTGTGTTGTCTAAAAAGATATGATCATCAAAAGTTTTATTATCAATTTGAATATATTCAAAAAATGTATCACCAGGATTTACAAGGTCTATTTCGTATGGAATGTTATCAAGGGTAATAGATATTTTTTCAATTTCGTGATTTGGATTTTTACCACCTACTAGAAGATACTTATTTCCATTGCTCTCTACAACTCCGTTTACAAAATTTGCACCAGTATAAGACATACCCTGATATCGAAGTCGATTAAACACACCCATTTTCATTCTTACGACAGCAATATTATCTCCTGCCACTACAAAATAATAGAAATCTTTGTTGTTTAATCCAATGCTTGTGAATCTTTCTATATTTACACCAAACTTATCTTCGATGATATGTCGCAATTCAATTGTATCATGCTTTATAGGGTAATAACGCGTATACCCAACTACTATTAAAAGCAACGAAACAATTAGAATCCATATAAATTTTGTTTTCTTTTTCATAGCCATATCCTCCTTCAAAGCTTACTTTATCTTTTTCACGTCAAATATAAATAATCTTTACTTCGCATTTATCTACAATTATAAATTACCATATAATTGTAACTTATTTACATTTGATAAAAGCTCAAAATTGATAATATAGTTAATTAATGCTATTAATAGTCTACTGTTTAGTAGTCAACCACTGCAATCAGCCAATCATCATCTACATAATCATCTTCTTCTGAGAACTTATTAAAAATGTATAAAATTTGCTGATACCATGATTTTTATATTTCTAACTTCTCTTATTATGTAATGACAATATCAATACAGTTTTATTTTTTATAAAAAATTAGTTTATAATAATATGTAGTACGGTGGGGCTTATCATAAGTAGGGGTTTCTATTGTGTTAAATTTGAAACTCTATCTCATTTATTTTATTCCTTTAATCTCAACTACTTTGTTATACAAATAAGGTTGAATTTCTGGATATGTCAAATTAACTGGTATTTTTTCAAATAACTCAATTTTCTCAATTTCATTTTCTAATGTTTTTTTGATAGTATATATTTCAGCATAAAATAACATTCCAAAAGTCTCATTTCCATTACTATTAATGCTATTCTTCTCTATAACTGAATATATTGAAATAGGTTCAATTTTAAACTCAAATGCTCCTGTTTCTTCTCGTAATTCACGTTTTGCAGTATCTAATATTATTTCATTCTCTTCTCTATGACCACCCGGAATTTCATATGTTTCTCTTTCTCTGTGTTTGCAAAAAATCCATCGTCCTTCATATTTTGCCATAATTACAGCAAACTTTAACTCTTCATCATTAATTTCATCATAAAACTTAACCTCTAATTTCATGCTTGCCTCATATTTCAAGATGTTTATACATCATATTTAAAGTTTTGTATTGCTTTTTATTAATAATTAGGTTATAATTTACATAAGATAAAGAATAGGTAGTTGGCTATGGCTGACATTACTTTAAAAATGTACTAATAATTACCCTGTGCCTGCAGGGTAATTATTTTTTTTGTCCATTTATGACTACAACCATTAACATTGCAAATGCAATCATTAATGTTAAAGCTTCATATATAGACATAGGCTTCACCTCCTATTACTTGGAGTTTTGTCCTCCTTTCATCAGGATGTATCAGCCATACCCTGCTCT
>DAIMMU010000152.1:0-6154 GCA_036720515.1 Sedimentibacter sp. | reverse complement strand
ATAAATATTTTTCAGAAAGTATTGACAAAGTAAAATAATTGTGGTATTTTTATAAAAATTATTAAACATTAATAAAAATGAAGCTGAGATAAGAAATAGTAGATACATTGTGTTTTTTAGAGAGTGTGCGGTTGGTGAAAGTACATAAATATGCTGTATTGAACACATCTTTGAGCTAATCGGCGAAACCCTTTGGGAGTAGTTGGATTCGGGAGCTCGCACCCGTTACAGTGCAAAAGTATGATAGTACTTTTTGAGGTTGATGCTGTGAAGTATCAATAAAAAGAGGTGGAACCACGTGATTAATACTCTCGTCCTCTAGCCATAGGCTAGATGGCGGGAGTTTTTTTATGCCCTGCGAACCCCCTACTATTGCGGGTATACAGGGTAAGAAATTTATTGAATCATATGTAAACAAATTAAGTTTTAAAAAACAGGAGGATATTATGAAAAAAATTTTAAAAATGGTTTTGGTTATGCTTATTATTTCAGTAACATTGGTTTTATCAAGCAGCTGCGCAAAGAAGGCGGCAAATGAGACGAGTAATCGCTTAGAGGAAATAATCTACAGAGGGTACATAGAAGTGGTTACGGAGCCATACTTTGCACCAAATGAATTTATTGACCCCACAAAAAGCGGCAGTGAGCAATATGTAGGCAGCGATATAGAATTGGCAAGGTATATTGCGGACAAATTAGGAGTTGAGTTAAAAATTGTTCCTTTGGAGTTCACTGCAGTCTTAAGCAGTATTACAGAAGGTAAATATGATTTGGCTATATCTGCTTTAGCCTACACACCTGCCAGAGCGGAAGCAATGATTATGTCAAAAGGCTACTATTTTTCAGAGGATTCACCCGGGTACGGACTGTTAATCAGAAAAGAAGATGAAAAAATAATAAAAAGTGCAAAAGATTTAGCCGACAAAACTGTAGTCGCACAAAGCGGCTCGTTGCAGGAGTTATTTGCAAACGAACAAATCCCTGAATATAAAGAGCTTAAGAGAGTATCTGCCACAACAGACGGAATATTAATGGTCGAAGAAAAAAAGGCAGATTCCTGTGTCGTTGCCAAATCAATGGCTCAATTATATATTGATGCAAACCCGGGAAGCGGTTTGTCAATAGTAGAAAATTTTGAATTCGAAGTGGATAAATCATTAGACGGAACAAGAATCGGAATACCGTTAAGTGAAGATGAACTTGCAGAAAAAATTAATGAAATTATTGATGAAGTAGTAAAATCGGGACAATATGAGCAGTGGTATAAGGAATATACCGAATATGCAAAAAAATTAGGGTTGTAATTATGAAAGGTTTAAGGTGAGAGTATGATTGATACAGTGATTATGCTATGGGGTAAATACTATTATGTCTATATTGACGGGTTGCTCGGAACCCTATGGTTGGCTGCATTGACAGTATTTGCGGCAACCTTGCTGGGAACTGTTATAGCCATCATGAAGTTATCTAAAATTAAAATATTAGATTTATTTACATCTGCATACATAGGTGTGCTTAGAGGGACCCCCATACTTTTGCAGCTATATTTCTTTTGGTTAGTACTGCCTAAGGCAGTACCAATCAATTTAAGCGATACAGCATGCATTATAATTGCTCTTATTGTAAATGCAAGCTCCTATGTCGCGGAAGTTATACGAGCCGGCATACAGGCAGTTGATAAGGGGCAGGTAGAAGCTGCAAGAAGCTTGGGATTATCAAGTGTAAATACAATGAAAAAAATCATTCTTCCTCAAGCCGTTAAAAATATACTTCCAGCATTGGGAAATGAATATATATCAATGATTAAGCAAACATCCCTTGCCTCGGTATTTTTTGTACAGGAGCTTATGACATCCTATAAAACTGTTCAATCGGCAACCTTCTTAGCAATCCCATCATTAATAATTGCCGGCGTAATTTATTTAATAGTAACCACAGTATTGACCAAGGGATTAAGTGTATTTGAAAGGAGGCTCCAAGCCAATGAAAGCTAAGGAATTAATAAGGGTTGAGAGCTTAAATAAATCCTTTGGAGATTTAAAGGTTTTGAATAATATAACAGAAAGCATATATGACGGGGAGGTTGTTTCTATTATAGGACCCTCGGGTAGCGGGAAAAGTACATTTTTAAGATGCTTGAATTTGTTGGAAAGACCAACAAGCGGCAAGGTCTATTTTGAAGGAGTGGATTTATCTGACAAAAAAATCAACTTAGACAAGCATAGGCAAAAAATCGGTATGGTATTTCAGCTTTTTAATGTTTTTCCCCATTTGAAGGTTATAGATAATATTACTTTAACTCCTATACTTGAAAAGAAAATACAGAGGGAAGAAGCAGAAAAGAAAGCTGATGAGCTTTTGGAGAGAGTTGGATTGATAGACAAAAGAGATGTTTATCCCACAAAGCTTTCGGGTGGTCAAAAGCAGCGGCTGGCAATTATAAGAGCCTTAGCAATGGACCCTAAGGTAATGTTGTTTGATGAGCCCACCAGCGCATTAGACCCGGAAATGGTAAAGGAAGTTTTGGAGGTTATAAGAGGACTTGCATTATCGGGAATGACCATAGTTATAGTAACTCATGAAATGGGATTTGCAAAGGAAGTTAGTGACAGAGTTATATTTATGGCTGACGGAATGATACAGGAGCAGGATACTCCCGATGAGATTTTTAATAATCCGAAAAATCGCAGAACAATAGAATTTTTAAGCAAGGTATTATAAGAGGCTTATATGAAGGAACTAAAATTTATAGAAGGAATACTTGCCCTTTGCCTGACAGCGTAAAACCATCTATAGGAAAGTATTAATATTACAGACTATATTCCTTAACCACATTGTTAAGGAGTATTTTTTGTATTTTAATGTTGTTGATTTTATATAAAAAAAGATATAGTATATTGTTAATAGACAAACGATGTTTGTGAAAAAGAAGCGTTAATAAATATAAGACATTATGCGCCAAATTAAGTAAACTGCAGGGAGGATTTGCCATGGAGTACAACGTTGATATTGTGGAATTAAGCAGGACTATAACCGATATTATTGATGACCATATTTTAGTTTGTAATGCGAAAGGGCAAATTATCTTTTCCAATGAGGCTATGCGGTATAGCTTGGGGTATGCCGATGCAGAGCTAAAACAAAAAAGCTTTTTAGATATTGTTGCGGACATTCACATAAAAAAGGCTGAAACTTTTATTAACAGCGTATCTGAAAAACCTTCCGTCCCGGAGGAGCTTTTATTTGATGGAAAACTTGGTTTGACGAAATTACATATTAGGCTGTTTAAAAAGAATAATCTTTTATATGTTTATGGTAATGAAAAGTATGCTGAGTATGAGAGAATGAAAAAAAGATTAGATATAGAAGTTGCAAATGCTATAAAGATTCATAAACGGTCTCTTCCTGAAAGTCTTCCTGATGCGGAAAATATTTCTTTTGCTTCTTTATATATTCCGGCACAAGATTTGGGCGGTGATTTATTTGATGTGTTTAAGGTGGATAATGGCTTGTTAAATGATTATTTTGAGCAATATGCATGCTTTGTTGCCGACGTGTCGGGACATGGATTAGACAGCGCCATGCTTGCAATCTTTGTTAAAGATACTATAAGCAGCTATTTCAGGCTTAAACATATACCGGGACAAGTGCTGTCACCTAAAGATATCATGAATTTTTTTGTTGAACACTATATAAAGGAAGGATACCCAATGGAATATTTAGTCTGCATTTTCTTTGTAGTGTTTGATTTAAAAACCTATGAATTAACATATTGCAATGCAGGTTTTCATATGTGTCCCATATTGGTGGCAGATAAAGATAATATAATTGAGCTTAACAAGGGAGGTCTTCCGGTTTCAACTGCATTAGATGCTGAATTGTATGATTATAAGGATCATACTTTGCAATTATCTTCGGGAATGACATTGTTTATTATGTCTGATGGATTGCCGGAGCAAAGATCCCATAATGAATTTTATGAAGACAGAATGAAAAAGTTGATTACTGATATATATAATCATAAACCACCTCATATTGTCAAAAAGATCCATGAGGATTTTAATGATTTTGTAAAATATGAGAAAATTAATGATGACATAACTTTAGTTGTAGCAAAACTATCAAAACTATCGAAATAATGAATACTTTGTGAACATTTGTAAGAAAGCATAAGGAAATGAAATAAGGGAGGAATATCTCATGCAGCAAATATTGGATGGAATTTTAGAAGCGATTGAAGATGAGATTAAAGCTCAGAAACATTATCAAATGTTATCTGAAAAAGCGGAAGACCTAAAAGTAAAAAAGTTTTTTGAACAGTTGAAAACAGACGAAGAAAATCATGAAAAGGCATTGAGAACTCGATATGAGGCTTTTGAAAAGCTGTTAAATTCCGGCAAAAAGAAATAAATTTATGAAAGTTAATTTAGATATTAAGTATAATTATGTATGAGAAATAGATAAAGTGTTTAGGAGTGTAGTATGGAAGCAATTTTTGAAAAGAGGTATATCGTACAGGTAAGTGAAGTTGATTTCAAGCAACAGCTTAAATTAAGCTCGCTGTTTGTGTATTTGCAGGACATGGCAACAGAGCATGCCAACAGGTTGGGTGTCGGCAGAAATGTAATTCAATCAAAATACGGCATAATATGGGTATTAAACCGTGCACGGGTTGACATAATTAGGTATCCGAAATTTAAGGAAGAAATAATAATTGAAACCTGGCCTGAACAACCTGAAAAGGTGGAATTTAACAGAAATTTTATTGTATATGACATAGAAAGAAATATAATCGCAAAAGCTTTTACTCAGTGGGTTGTAATTGATTTCAACAAAAGAAGGCTGAGAAGAAGCAGCATAATAGAAGAGAAGTTCCCGGAAATTGAAAGAAAAAGGGCAATTGAATGTACACTTGGCAAAATAAAGCCGGCGGGGAGTCTTGCGCTGAGTTACAAAAAGACCGTCGGATACAGTGACATTGACGTCAATGAACATTTGAACAACGCAAAATACATCGACTATATAATGGATTGTTTCAGCGTGGATAAACATAAAAAGCATTCCGTAAAATCAATCGATGTTAATTACATGCATGAATCATTGCCGGGAGAAACCATACAGCTTTATATCGACACTGCAGATATTAAAGATAATCTTGTATACATAGAAGGGATTAAAGAAGATACAAAACTTACATCCTTTAAGGCACAAATTTTAATTGAATAAAGAAATTTTAATTTATAAAAGGAGGAAGCATTATGGCCTTTGACTATAAAAAGGAATATAAGGAATTTTATATGCCTAAGAATAAACCGGGTATAGTTAATATCCCTAAAATGAATTATATTGCAGTTAAGGGAAAGGGAAATCCAAACGAAGAAAACGGAGAATACAAAAAATCAATAGAATTGTTATATAGTATTGCTTTTACAATAAAAATGAGCTACAAAGGTAATTATAAAATTGACGGATATTTCGAATATGTTGTTCCGCCGTTAGAAGGATTTTGGTGGCAGGATGGAATAAAAGGCATGGACTACAATAAAAAAGAAGAGTTAAACTTTATTTCCGTAATAAGACTTCCTGATTTTGTTACAGATCAAGATTTTGAATGGGCAATCAAAGAAGCGGCAAAAAAGAAAAAAACTGATTTTTCAAAGGTTGAATTTTTCATTTATGAAGAAGGACTGTGTGTTCAATGTATGCACTTAGGTTCTTATGATGATGAGCCTATAACCACTGAATTAATGGAAAATTACGCAATAGAAAATGGATATAAAATTGACATTACAGACAATAGATTTCATCATGAAATATATTTAAGTGATCCGCGAAGATGTGAAATTGCTAAGTTAAAAACGGTTATCAGACATCCGCTTAAAAAAATATAGGTACAAATTGTAACTTTATTTCATAAAAATCCAAAGGATTGCAGTGTAAAATGCACTTAAATCCTCTGGATTTTTTTATAAGTCTACTTATCATAACAAATTATTTGTGATGAACCTTAATTTTTAAAATTAATTATTATTTGTGCAGTAATTTGTATTTTATTTGCGTTATAATAAGTGCGGGGAAAGGAGGGGAGGTATGGAAAGAGAAAGCTTGTTAATAAAAGAGTCTATTAAGGGCGATGAAAAAGCTTTTGCCGGTA
>DAIMMU010000151.1:0-6205 GCA_036720515.1 Sedimentibacter sp. | reverse complement strand
TTAGATATGATGGTAGGTCTGAAGGAAGAAAATAATCCGGATATAGCCGATTTGACTGGACTGTCAGAATTCGAAATCGTAGAAGACGCAATCGGAGAAGGAGCATTGGAAGAAGCAATAGAAACTGTTAATGTTACTATTGAAGATGTTAAAATGACGGACATAATAGCATATTATGAAGATGAAAACGGCTTTGTGGTTCCGGTAAACACAAAAATCCCGTGGGAAGAAGGAATTGCAAAAGCAACACTCAGAAGTATGGTTGTAGGAAGTGAAACTGAGAAGAGAATTACTCAATCGGGATTTCATGGGGTGCTTCCCGAAGGTACCGAAATCAGAGGAATGTCTATCAAGGACGGTATATGCAGGGTAGATTTCAGCAAAAATATTTTAAATACTTCCACATATGAACAAGAAGAAAATATGATTTCTGCAATTACATATACACTTACTGAATTCCCAACCATTGATAAAATTGAATTATTAGTTGAAGGTCAGGCATTAGCTTCTCTTTCCAAGGGATATGCGATAAATACGGGATTTGAAAGAGAAAACATAAACTTGCACGGCTCTGCGGATGGTGTTAATTACACAGTTTATTATAAGGCTCCAGATACCGAAGTTGAGGGACATTATGTGCCAATAACTTTTTCTGCAGGTAAAATTGCAAATCCCGCAGCAACCGTTGTTGAAAAATTATTTGAAGGACCTCCTGCTGATACAGCCCTCAGCAATAATATTCCTGTTGGTATTAATTTGAGGGAGGTTAAAGTAATCGGAGATACTGCAGTGGTTAATTTAGGTGTTGAAGCGGTCAATCTGTCTGAAGAAGATTACAGGGATATGAATTCAATAGTGGTTCTTTGCTTGGAGCAGTTTAATATAGGTGATGTTGAATTTAATATTGAAGGATTGTCATTTGAACAAGCGGGATTATATTTTGAGGATAGCAATGTAACACCTGTATTTAACCAATATTAGGGGTAAGGGGACACACCTTAAATGATGGGTAAGTCTCTGTGGGTGAGTATTTAAGGAATGTCCCTGAATTGTGGGGACACACCTTTAGCAATGACACATAAAAAATCCGGGAATGTATATTTCCCCGGATTTTTGTTAGTTATTTTTTGTAGTTTTCCTTGGCTTTTATTGCGAAGTCAGGTGTCTGGATTGCTTCATACGGGGCACCTTCTTCTATTTCACCTGCTGACTTCATTATATCAATAAGTCTGTTGTAACCGTCTTCACCAAGCACAAGGTCAGGATTCCAAGCATCTAAATCCTTGTAAGTCTGAACTATTTTAGCTAAAAATTCTACATCGGAATCCGGAAACTGAGGCAAAATTACTTCAGCCACTTCCATAGCGTCATGTTCATCAACCCAAACCATTGCTTCATAAAGGGCGTTTGAAAAGCCTTGTATAATTTCAGGATTCTTTTCGATATAGCTTTCAAGCGAACTGTAGCATGTGTAAGGAATATATCCCGCAAGTCTTCCTACGGACTCAACAACATATCCGTTTCCCTGAAGCTCAAAAGTAGAAGCCAAGGGTTCAAAAAGAGTGGTATAATCTGCTTCTCCCGAAGCAAATGCTCCTGCCATCATATCAAATTGAACGTCTGTTCTCACATCAATATCTACGCCGGGGGTTAAGTTATTTTGCTTTAATACATATTCCAATGCCATTAACGGCATTCCGCCTTTCCTGCCTCCAAGAATTGTATGACCTCTTAATTTGTCAATTGTAAAGTTGTCATCCTTTTCTCTTCCGACTATGAATGAGCCATCTCTTTGTGTGAGCTGAGCAAAATTAACCGCCAAGTCATCTCTTCCCTGAAGGTATACATAAACGCTGGCTTCCGGTCCCATAAAAGCTATGTCGGCTTCGCCGCTTACCAAGGCTGCCATACATTTGTCGGCACCTCCGCCATTTGTTAATTCAATACTTAAACCTTGCTTTTCAAGTAATCCCTGTTCAATTGCAACATACTGCGGTGTGTAAAAAATGGAGTGAGTTACCTCTATCAGGCGAACCTTCTGATTTTCTGCCGGTTTTTCATTACAACCTGTAAGCACCATGGTTGTAATAAGCAGCACAACAATAAGTAGAGAAATAAATTTTTTCATTAAAAATCCTCCCAAAATTAGTCTTACGAATATAATATTCAATTCGCTATAAAAGCGTTACAGTATCCTTGGAATAAATATGTTTATAAAAATTAGTAGAATTTTAAATTATATTATGGTATATTATTCTTGTATGTAAAATTTGAGTAAATCGTATTAAAATATGCGTAAACTTTAAAAACGGGAGAATGATATGATTGTATCTTTTTCAGATTTTTTAATGCAGATTTCTTCTAATCCGATGTTGCTGGGTACCACAATTTTAACCTTGGCGGTTATAATGGTTAATGGATGGACGGATGCACCAAACGCTATTGCCACATGCGTTTCAACCCGTTCAATATCAGCAAGATCGGCTATTTTAATGGCAGCAGTATTTAATTTTTTAGGTGTTTTCTTAATGACAATGATTAATGCAAATGTAGCCTTAACAATTTATAATATGGTTGACTTTGGAGGAAATCCAAATGATGCGTTGGTTGCTTTGTGCGCAGCATTATTTGCAATTGTAACATGGTCTACAGCTGCATGGTGGTTTGGAATACCTACAAGTGAAAGCCATGCGTTAATAGCGGGTATATCAGGTGCCGCCATTGCTTTGCAAAATGGATTGCAGGGAATAAACGCCGGTGAATGGGTTAAAGTATTGTATGGGTTAGGATTATCTACATTTTTAGGCTTTGTCATGGGATGGATTGTTGTTAAAATAACTGAGGCAATTTTCAGGAGAATGGTCAGATCAAAAGCAAATTCCTTTTTCCAAAATGCACAGATTGCCGGGGGAGCTGCTATGGCATTTATGCACGGTGCACAGGACGGACAAAAGTTTATGGGAGTATTTATGCTTGGAATTTTTTTAGCTAATGGACAAGCGAATGTTACCAATTTTCATATTCCTGTATGGATGATGATTTTATGCTCGGCAATTATGGGCGTCGGAACATCTATAGGCGGGTATAAAATTATTAAGTCGGTTGGAATGGATATGGTCAAGCTTCAAAAATATCAAGGCTTTTCAGCGGATATCGCTGCAGCCACTTGTCTTTTTATTTCCACAATTATAGGAATACCTGTAAGTACTACCCACACAAAGACTACGGCAATAATGGGCGTAGGAGCTGCAAAAAGATTATCTTCGGTAAATTGGGGCATTGTTAATGAAATGGTTATGACATGGATTTTGACTTTTCCCGGATGCGGAGTAATAGGATTTTTAATGGCTAAATTATTTATGATTATTTTTTAATATACGAGGTGAAATATGGCAAGAAAAAATGATTTTGATTACTTTGAGGGTTTTATAAAATTGGCTGAATACAGCTATAGCGCGGCACAGCTCCTGGATGATACATTGCGTAATTTTAATGCGGATACATTGCAGGAAAAGATGAAATCCATGCATGACATAGAGCATTCGGCAGACATAGAAGGTCATGAAATAACCAGACGGCTTGCAAAGGAGTTTATTACTCCAATTGAGCGAGAAGACATCATAATGCTGATACATGAAGTTGACGACATTACAGATTGTATTGAAGATGTGCTTCTGCATATGTATATGTACAACGTAAAAGTGATTCGCGAAGATGCAATTAAATTTTCCGGACTGATTTTAATGAGCTGTAAAGAATTGATTGATGCGTTCAAAGAATTTAAAAATTTCAAAAAGTCAAAAGAAATCTATAATAAGATTATAAGAATTAACAGAATTGAAGAAGAAGGGGATAACCTTTACACTGAAATCGTAAGAAAGCTGCACATGACAACCTATAATGCCGTTGATATTATGACATGGACCATAGCATACAATCGACTTGAAAAATGCTGTGATGCTTGTGAAGAAGCTGTTAATGTCATTGAAAGCGTAATTATGAAAAACTCATAAAGTCGAGATTTGTTAAAATTAATTATCTTATTGTTTAAAAATGTGTTGCAAAGTGAATGTAAGGTTGTTAAAATATATCACAGGAGGCGCATATGTATAAACATGATAAAATTTCACCTGCAGTAATAAGAAGATTACCTAAATATTATAGGTATCTTGGAGAATTGAATAAAATTGGAGTGAACAAGACTTCCTCAAGAGAATTGAGTGACATGACTGGTTTTTCAGCTTCCCAAATTAGACAGGATTTAAATAACTTTGGAGGATTTGGACAGCAGGGATTCGGATATGATGTTGGAAATTTGAGAAATGAAATAGCAAAGATACTAGGTCTGGACAAAAAATATAAAATAATAATCGTAGGTGCCGGAAACATAGGTCAGGCAATTGCTAATTATACAGGATTTTATGAGGCTGACTATGAAGTAGTTGCTTTGTTCGATAAAAATCCAAAGCTTATAGGTATGTCTATAAGAAATGCATTGATATTAGATGTTGACGATATAGAAGATTTTCTTAAAAAAGAACACATTGATATTGCGGTTATCTGCACTCCTAAGAGCGTAAGCCAGCAAGTTGCCGAACAGTTAGTACAATGCGGTATCAAAGCAATTTGGAATTTTGCTCCAAAGGATTTAAAAATGCCAGAGGAAGTACATGTGGAAAATGTTCATTTAAATGAAAGTTTATTCTCTTTGACTTATTATTACAATAAGATGAAAAAGGAAAGCGAATTATAAAAAATCAGAAGCTGAAAGGCTTCTGATTTTTTATAATTGCTGTAGATGTATATTTTTTAATACTTGAAATAATACTAATAGGGTGATAGAATAGACTTGTCCGGTAATATTGTTATAATATTAGCAATATTTAAGATAAAAAATTCTTAAATTATTTATTTGGAGGTATAGTTATGGTAAAAGAGAATTTAAATCCATTGGAAAATTCTCAGAGGCAAGTAAAAGCTGCTTGTGACGCTTTAGGATTAGACCCGGCTGTATATGAGATTTTAAAAGAGCCTCAAAGAGTTATTGAAGTTAACATTCCTGTTAGAATGGATGACGGTTGTATGAAATCATTTAAGGGATTCAGAGCATCACATAATGATTCAGTTGGTCCTACAAAAGGTGGAGTTAGATTCCATCCCGGTGTAACATTAGAGGAAGTTAAAGCTCTTTCTATCTGGATGACATTCAAGGGCGGAGTAATGGGGCTTCCTTACGGCGGAGGTAAAGGCGGAATTATATGTGATCCGTTGACACTGTCACAAGGAGAATTGGAAAGGCTTTCAAGAGGCTATATTGACAAACTTTATAAGTACTTAGGAGAAAAAGAAGATATACCGGCACCTGACGTAGGAACTAACGGACAAATTATGGCTTGGATGGTTGACGAATACAACAAGCTGACAGGAACATCCGCATTAGGTGTTATAACAGGAAAACCGGTAGCATGGGGCGGCTCGGAAGGCAGAAATGAAGCAACAGGCTTCGGAGTTTCAATAATTGCCAGAGAAGCAGCTAAAAAAATTGGTATTGATATCAAAAAATCAAAGGTTGCTATCCAGGGATTTGGTAATGTAGGACGTTATACGGTTAAAAATGTCCAAAGACAAGGAGCTAAAATAGTAGCTGTAGGTGAATGGGCACCAAAGGTTGGCACATATGCAATATATAATGAGGACGGTTTGGACTTTGAAGATATGTTGGCTTATTTCAATGAACATAGAAATTTAGTTGATTATCCGAAGGCTAAAATGATCAGTCTTGATGAATTCTGGGGACTGAATGTCGACATATTGATTCCTGCAGCATTGGAAAATGCTATAACTAAAGAAGTAGCAGAGAAAATTAAAGTTAAATTAGTATGTGAAGCAGCAAACGGCCCTACAACTTCAGAAGCAGACGATGTTCTGAACGCAAGAGGAATCCCTGTTACTCCGGATATCTTAACCAATGCCGGCGGAGTAGTTGTATCATACTTTGAGTGGGTACAAAATCTTCAAGGATATTATTGGGAAGAAAAAGAAGTAGAAGGAAAACAAGAAGTTAAAATGGTTCAAGCATTTAGCAATGTATGGGCTCTTCAAGAAGCACAAAAATGTACTACAAGACAAGCCGCTTACATGATTTCAGTTAAAAAAGTAGCAGAAGTTATGAAATTAAGAGGATGGTATTAATATAAATAATCGG
>DAIMMU010000005.1:26764-34925 GCA_036720515.1 Sedimentibacter sp. | reverse complement strand
TAAGGGAGCAAATAAAAAGATGCACGGATATAGTTCAAAGTTTATTAACTTTTTCCAGAGAAGTGGAGCCACGGATTAAAAATGTTTATTTACCTGATGTAATAAATATTGTTTTAAAATTGGTCAAATATCCAATCAGCAAACAATGTATAGAATTAGAGCTTATATGGGATGAGGTACCCTTTGTTATGGCTGATGAATCCCAAATGCAGCAGGTTATATTGAATTTGGTTACCAATTCATTGCATGCAATGCCTGATGGGGGCAAGTTAACCATTAAGCTGTTCACGCATGGGGACATGCTGTGCATTGAAATTGTCGATACTGGAACAGGAATTGAAGAGGAAAATTTCAAACATATATTTGACCCGTTTTTCACAACTAAATCCCTTGGAAATGGCACGGGTTTAGGTCTTCCGATTATTCAAACAATAGTGGAGCGATACGGAGGATTTATTGATTTAAAAAACAACGAAGAAGCAGGTGTAACAGTAAAGGTTTGTATACCCGCGGCAGAGAGGTGATGAAGATGGAGCAGTATAGAATTTTATTGGTAGATGATGAAGAAAAATTTACTGAAATATTACAGCAAAGGCTTAGCCGAAAAGACTATTTTGTTGAAACGGCAAATTCCGGTCTGTCGGCATTAAATATAATTGAAAGCTCGGAGTTTGATGCAGCCTTGTTTGATATTAAGATGACCGGTATGGACGGATTGGAGCTTTTGGTTGAAGCAAAAAAAGTTCAGCCTAACATGGAAGTAATTATGCTTACCGGTTATGCGGATGTAGATTCCGCAATAAAAGCTATGAAAAGCGGTGCCTATGATTATCTTACAAAACCTATCAAACCGGTTGAATTGGAATTGGTATTGAAAAAAGCCTTAGAAAAAAAGAAGCTTAAGGAATATAACTCAAATCTGCTTGAATCCATCCAAAGAACAAGCGGAAGGCCTAATATAGTGGGAGTGAGCGAGCTTATTGTCAATTTAAAGCATATGATTAAAAGAGTTGCTGATAGCCCGCTGCCGGTGCTCATCTTGGGAGAAAGCGGAACCGGCAAGGAATTGGTTGCAAGCTCTCTTCATTACGGCAGCTGTCGTGCTCATCACCCGTTTATTCCAATAAACGCAAGCGCAATTCCTAATCAGTTGCTGGAAAGTGAATTGTTTGGTTATGTAAAAGGTGCTTTTACCGGAGCCGGTGCAGATAAAAAAGGATTGCTGGAATTAGCAAACGAAGGCACATTGTTTTTAGATGAAATAGGAGATATGGATCCTGCCTTGCAGGTTAAGCTTTTAAGGTTTTTGGATACGGGAGAAATTAGGCCTATTGGCGGAACAATTACAAAAAGAATCAATGTGCGAGTGGTAACTGCAACCAATGTAGATTTGCAGCAGGCAATAGAAGATGGAAATTTCAGAGAAGATTTTTATTATAGGTTGAGTGTTATAAAATTAGAGGTGCCTCCCCTGAGAGATAGGGGAAAAGATAAGTTGTTTTTAGCGGAGCACTTTTTGAGGCAAAGTAATTCAAATAAAAGGCTGAGCAAGGAAGCCGAAGAGTTTTTGTTGAATTATAAATTTCCCGGAAATGTCAGGGAATTGGCAAATTTAATAGAAAGAGGCTTACTTTTTTCAAAAGGTGAAGAAATAATGTCTTCAGATTTTTTCTCAGGGGAAATTAACAACAAAAATAATGTAAAAAGCCTGTCCTTGGAGGATATGGAAAAAGAACATATTGAGCAGGTTCTTGTACAGACGGGCTGGAATAAAACAGAAGCAGCAAAGATATTAAAAATAGGCCTAAGAACCCTGTACAGAAAAATTGCCGAATATAATATACACAATTGATATGTCATTATGGCACAGTACATGACATTATGGCATGTAAGCTTTATTTTTGTCATTGATATGAATAAACGTCATCCCTTAGGGCGCAGACCTTGTCATTCCATTCATCTATCACTATGTGGTAAAGTCTTTAGGAATGAAACGGTTGACGAGTATATTCACATCAATGACATTTGTATTTTTTTTTGTCTGTTTTGCAAGTGTATTTGTCAAATTGGCATAAATTTATCATAATTTCTATAAAAAAAAGTAATATAAGAACAGCTTATCGGTAAAAACATTTCATTTATTAAAAAAATTCTTAACAATACTTCATTGGAATTCTAACAAAATTATACCGGACAATACTAAAAACATAATCCTTTCAAGGCCCTATTGGCACGTAAATTGCTTGGTTAATTTAATGACAATAATGCTTTTAAAAATTAGGGGTGATAATCAGTATGAAAAGAAGAACTTTTTTGAAAGTATTAGGAAGTGCCGGAGCTTTATCCCTTACGGGATTAAGTATAGGCTGTGATAAAAAAACAGCAGTGGAAGAACCAGAGAAAGATGTTCCGGAAAGTTTTCCTGATGCGAAAGAATTTGGAGGCAAGAAGCCCGAGGCTGTAATTGATTTGGCAACAGGCGAAGTAAAGGTTGAACCTTCAATAGTAATGAGAAACAGTGCGTGCTTAGGATGTTATTCTTCCTGCGGCAATCGTGTTAAAATCGATAAGTCCACAGGTAAAATCCTAAGAGTGTATGGGAATCCATACAACCCAAACAATGCAGAGCCTCACCTAAGCATGAAGGATCCGTTGAGTGCAGGCTATTTAGCTTTCAGTACTTACAAGAACTATGGAAACATTCATAGAGGAGCCCTATGCCAAAGAGGAAATGCAACATTGGAAAGCCATTATGACCCAATGCGTATAACAGTTCCGCTGAAGAGAACTGATAAACGTGGAGAAGGCAAATGGAAGCCTATTTCATGGAAAGAATTAATCGATGAAACTGTTGAAGGCGGAAATCTTTTCGGTGATATAGGAGAAGATTATGCGGTTGACGGTTTCAGAAAAGTTAGAGACAACCAAACACTTATTGACCCGGAGAGACCTGACTTGGGAACTGCTTCAAATCAGTTGGTAATGAATGGCGGTCGTGGAGACGGAAGAGGTATCGCGGGAAGATTTGCCGGAGCATTCGGCACCGTAAACAGCTATGGACACGGCTATTCCTGAGGTGGCTCTAAAGTACCTGCGGAGCAGGTAACGACTAACGGAGGGAAACCGGACATTGTTAATGCGGAATATGTTCTGTTTATAGGAGCATTTCCGGGACACAGCGGAAAGCCGATGCAGACTATAGCTCGACAGTCAGCTAAGGCATTAGCTGACGGAAGTGTTAAAATTACTGTAGTGGATCCGGTAATGATAGGCGGAGTTGTAAATCCGTTATTAAAGAATTCTAAGTGGGTTCCGATTGTACCTACTACAGACGGCGCATTTGGAATGGCTCTTATCCAGTATATAATTGATAATAACAAATATGATGAAAAATATTTAAGCTCGCCGCATTTGGATGCAGCAAAGGAAAAAGGCTATAATTCATGGAGCAATGCATCACACTTGGTAATTGTTGATGAAGCTCATCCGAATTACGGTAAAATGTTAAGAGCTGCAGATGTAGGATTTGTGATTCCCGAAGATGAAAAGCATCCATATATAGCGATCGATAAATCAACAGGAGATCCTAAGTTTATAAAGGATGTAAAAGATGCAGACATTAATTTTGTCGGAACCGTAGAGGGAATAAAGGTTAAGACAGCATTTGTCATGCTAAAAGAAACTGCGTATACCCATACATTGGACGAATATGCAGAGGCTTGCGGAATTGATAAAAATACAATAATTGAAATTGCTGATGAATTTACGGCACACGGCATGAAATCATCGGTTGATACTTTAGGCGGTACCGCAACATCCAACGGATTAGATTTATCCTTTATTGTTAACGTATTGTCAACATTGGTGGGAAGCATAAATAAAAAAGGCGGTATTTTTCCGAGAAGATATTCTTATAAAACTTTATCAGATGGTCCTCGCTACAACTTGAGTTCAATCGAGGGCAAACCTGCAAATAAGGCTTTATCGATTAGCAGGACAGGAATCATCTATGAAAGCACTGACGAATATAAATTAAAGGTTGCTAAAGGAGAAAATCCTTATCCAAGCAAGCTGCCTTGGCATCCGATCGGTTCAGGCTCCGACAATCAGATGATGTTCTCTATGATTAACAAGTACCCGTATAATGTTAAAATATTTATGAACTGGATGGCAAATCCCTTATTGGCTCTTCCGGCAGCAGCAAGAAAAGAAGTAAGAGATACACTGAAAAATCCTGAAGTAGTTCCGTTGTTTATTTCGGTGGATTGTTACATGGGGGAAACTACTTCTTTGGCGGACTATATAGTTCCCGATACAACACCTTATGAAAGCTGGGGATTAGCAAATATTGAAGGAAACTTCTCCGGCAAAGGAACCACCCTAAGATGGCCTGTTGTAGAACCTGGAACTATAAAATTAGATGACGGAAGACATGCATCCTATGAAGTTTTCCTGATAGATGTGGCAAAAGCTATCGGAATGCCCGGTTTTGGAAAAGATGCGTTTACGGATATGGATGGCAATAAATACGACTTTAATGATGCTCATGATTTATACTTAAAAGGTGTTGCAAATATGGCTTATGACGGTGAGCCTGCCGATGATATTTCCGATGATGAAATAGAAATGCAGGATTTAGGAACCGTATATACGAAATGGAAAGATGCATTAAGCTCTGAAGAAGAGTGGAAAAAGGTTATGACACTTC
Source organism: Sedimentibacter sp. (assembly GCA_036720515.1). Taxonomy (GTDB): domain Bacteria; phylum Bacillota; class Clostridia; order Tissierellales; family Sedimentibacteraceae; genus Sedimentibacter. The sequence continues at coordinate 30,217 of DAIMMU010000005.1, read as the reverse complement.
TTTCAAGGGGCGGTCGATTTGAAGATTACGGGGCAGGCTTTGATGGAGATAACAGAGTATTCGGGAACACAAACTGTTTCTCATTATACAGTGAAAAATTGGCAACAAGCCGCAATTCAATAACCGGTGAAAAATTTGCTTACGGCACTCCTGCTTGGAATCCGCAGAGGTTCCTAAACGGAAAATTGGTAAGCGATGTATTTGTTAAAGAAGAGTGGCCATTTGTGGCAGCTAACTATAAGCCTAAATTCAGAAGCGTCAGCATGCTTGCAAACAGCAGCAGCTTAAAAGATATTAATCTCAGCAACAATGTGGAAATGAATACTGAAGACGCAAAAGCATTGGGAATTTCCACAGGGGATAAGGTAAAAGTTATACCCGCTACCGGCGGAGAGTTTGAAGGTACTGCTCTTGTCAGAGAGGGTATTGCAAAAGGAACAATAGGTGTGGCTTATGGTTACGGTCACTGGGAATACGGAGCAAAAGCCTTTGCAATCGAAGGCAATGAAGATAAGTCCGAAAAAGAAAGAGGACAGGGTTTCCACTTGATTTCTATAACAGACCCAAGCATAGATGGAATATTCGGATTCAGCGAAGTTTCTACAGGGGGTCCATCGAGAAACGGCGGAGCTTATAAAGTTCAAAAGCTTTAACAGGTTGTACATTCCGGCTTAAAACCGGAGTGGACAATCTTAGTATAGAAAGAGGTAAATATGGATGAATTAACAATATGCAAACAAAGAAAAAAAATATATGAGCTTCTTTCATATTGCTTACTTAATGTTCCTACAAAGGATTCTCTTCAAATAATGATTAAGGGGCAGGAAATATTAAAAGAACTGATTGAAGACAGCGGCTCAGAGTATTTAATTGAGTTATCCGACCTGAAAAAATATGAACAAGAATACTATGACAGATTTTTTGTACCGACATCTACCCATTTTATTCCGCCCTATGAATCTGCCATAAGAAACAGAATTAAGAACGGCGAAAAAACTAAGTTTGGGAAATTGGAAACAAAAGAAACATTCCATGTGAAAGCATGCTATGAAATGGTATCTTTTAATCCTCAAAATCTGACTATGTTCAAGCCTTTGAAGGATATACAGTTTCCCGACCATATAGCATATGAAATGTCCTTTATGACATTTCTTGTTGGCGAAGAAGAGAAATCACTAAAAAAGAACCCGGAAAAAGCATTAAGATGGCAAAACCTTGAGAGACAGTTTTTAAGTGAGCATCTAAACAAATGGATTGCAGACTATGCAAGGCTTTTGGAGAAAAAGAGTAAGGGTCTCTACAGTTATTGGCTTAATCTTTGTGCCATATGGATTAAAGAAGATATTAGTCAAGAATAAACAGACAAAGGAGTGATACAATTGCCGGAAAATAAAAAGCGTTACGGTATGGTTATAGATTTAAGAAAATGCGTCGGCTGCCATGCTTGCACCGTTGCGTGCAAGATGGAAAATGACGTACCCCAAAATTGTTATAATACTTGGGTGGAAGAATGGGATTACGGAACTTATCCCAATGTGTCAAAAGTAAAATTGCCTAAAATGTGTAATCATTGTGTTGATGCACCTTGTATTGAAGTATGTCCTGCGGAAGCAACATTTGCGTTGGAAGGCGGGAGTGTTGTTGTAAATGAAGAAAAATGCATAGGCTGCGGTGCCTGTGTTATAGCGTGTCCATATGAAGCAAGGTATATGAAGCCGAATCAAAAGGCGGGAAAATGTACTTTCTGCGTAGGAAGAGCTGAATCCGGCTTAATGCCTGCCTGCGTGAGCACATGTATTTCTCATGCCAGATACTTTGGGGATTTAAATGATCCTGAAAGTGACGTGGCAAAATTAATCAAAGAAAATGAAGTCCATGGATTAAAGGAAGACTTAGGCTTAGACGTAAGCGTTGTATACATCGGATTAAATGAAATAGGAGCCGAACCGGCAGACAGATTTAAAGGCGGCAAAGAATAAAATTTCTAAGAGGAGTTCTGTCCCGGACAAACTCCTCGTTCAAATATTTGGACTAGGCTGGAACTAATTTAAAGGAGAGGATTATTAGTGAAAATCGGCACATCGGAATTAGTGGTAATTTTCATCGTGGCATTGTTGGTGCTTGGACCTGAGAAGGTTCCTAAGTATGCGAAAAAGGCGGGGAAATTTCTTAGCTCTATTAAGGTTTATGCTGACAAGCTGTCAGAGGATATTAACGAGAGTGTTGCAGAACCGTTGAAAGAAGTTCAAAAGCCTTTAAAAAAAGCCGTTGAACCTTTGAATAACATTTCTAATGATATCAATAAACCAATCAAGGATATTAAAAAATCCGTAAGTGATATTGGAAAACCTCAAAAAAAAGAAGAAAATATTGTTTCTGATGTTGATAAAGAGACAATAGATACATCAGCAGAAACAAAAGAAGAAAATTTATCGTCGGAAAACGAAGTTTTACAAGAAAATTAATTATATCAGGAGGATATTATGTTTGGGAAAATCGGTACACAGGAATTACTGGTAATATTCGCTATTGTTTTAGTAGTCTTCGGACCAAAGCAGTTGCCTAAATTAGGAAAAACTTTCGGGAAGACCATCAAGAGCTTTAAAGATGGTATTGATGAAGGAAATGAAGAGGATTCAAATTCAGAAGAAAACTAATTGGAGAATGAACTGTGAGTAAAAGAGCTGTTAAGAAAAAAGATAAAAAGCCAAGCGGCGAAATGGGTATAATAGAGCATCTGAGTGAATTAAGGAAAAGAATATTTGTCATTGTTGTTGTCTTTTTAACCATAACAGTTGTTAGCTTTAATTTTTGCGATGATATGGTGGCTCTTCTTGTAAAGAAAGCAAATGAAATCGGTTACCAAATGGTATATATTTCGCCGGGTGAATTGTTTACACAATATATAAGACTTGCGATAGCCTGCGGCATTGTTTTTTCGTCACCGGTCATATTGTTTGAAACCTGGTTTTTTGTAAAGCCTGCTCTAAAGAAAAATGAAAAAACAATTGTGTTTTTGTCTCTTATGGCAGGGTTGCTGTGTTTTATAGCAGGAGCATTATTTGCATATTTCATAGTGGTGCCGATTACGTTAACATTTTTTATGAGTGTGGATTCACATCAGTCGGTTCGTGCAACCATATCCATACAGAATTATTTAAGCTTTGTATTGACAACTCTCATTACATTTGGAACTGTTTTTGAAATGCCGGTTGTTACAATATTGTTAAGCGAGTTGGGACTGTTAAAAACCGAATGGCTGACTAAAAGCCGTAGAGTAGTAATAGTAGTAATATTCGTCATCGCCGCGATTATTACGCCACCCGACGTGGTATCGCAAATATTAGTTGCCGTACCAATGCTCCTGTTATTTGAAGTAAGTATATTACTCAGCAAGGTTATAAGAAAAAGAAAGAAAAATCAAGATGAAGAAGATGAAGATGAAGACGATGA
>DAIMMU010000005.1:0-26664 GCA_036720515.1 Sedimentibacter sp. | reverse complement strand
GATGAGTGTTTAGATTAGACAGGATAAGAAACATGTAGTTATTGACAAATGTTATAAAATTTGGTAATATTATAACAAATATGTTAGTAAAATTAAAATATATTCAAGCATAATGGTGTTAGAATATTAATATATTATTGGAAACTTATTAAATAACGATTCTTAATGCAACGATTGTTAAAAAGATAACACGGTTAAAACCAAATATCCATTGTGTAGAATTGACCTAAGCTAAATTAGTAATTAATTAAGTTTAGTTTAATTATAAATTTAAAATTAAATCTCCGAGTCTTTTTGGCTAAGGGAAACTACGCCGTTAAGACCTAAGGACATGGAGCGGTGAAAAAAGCATAATTTGTATAAACAAGCGGCAAGAATAGGATAAACATTTTTCCGTTCTTGCCATATGACATAAGGATGTGAAAATATGGCGGGAATTATGGATGTAGTTGGAATCATAAGCAATTTGGATTACAGGCCTAATTACGTACGGGCTAAATGCATAAGAAGTGTTTCTCCCAAGGTTAACTGCAGCATATGCGAAGAAGTTTGCAGCAAAAAGGCGGTAGTAATAAATAAAAAGGAAATAACCATAAATGAAAGCTGTAATTTTTGCAATGAATGTGTTAGTTATTGCCCTACGAACGCATTGGTAGACACAGGCAGAAAATTTGCAGGAGCCGATAAAAAAATTTATTTACTCTGCCATAAGCATAAGCTTGGGCTCGATGAGGAAGTAAATAACTTGCGAATTGAATGTTTAAATTTTTTAAGCACTAAAATTTTATTAAATATATACAATAAGGGCTTTAGAGAAATACACACGAATTTTAAAGAGTGTGATAGCTGTCAAAGAAGTCATGGATTGCAAACAGAATTAGACAGAACAAATAAAATACTCGGCAATTTAAACTTACCACTGATGTCCGTATATGATGACGATGTGGAAAATTTAATCGAATATGTCAAGGAAGCAGGAAACAAAAAGAAAGATACTAAAGTTGACAGGCGAAGTTTTTTTAAATATATGGCAAAGGACATATTCGGCAAAACATATGAAATAGCACCACCTGCCATGAGAGTGCAGTTCTGGCATTCAACGGAACAAATCCTGCAGAAATGGCAGCATAACAATGAAAATAAATTATCCGTTTATAAAGTTGTCATTGACAAGGACAGATGTATTCAGTGCAAGGCATGCGTGAAAATGTGCCCTGATAATGTTTGGGAAGAAAATAACGGTGATATAATATTCAGGCAGTATTTATGTACCGGATGCAATTTATGCAGGGATATTTGTCCTACAAAAGCAATTGACGTAGCAGAGAATATTAAGTTAATAAATGAAACAATTCTCTCCAATACAAAAAAAGAATGTACATCCTGCAAAAAAGAATTTATTTCTTCTGTTACGGAAGCAGACATATGTCCGTCCTGTATATGGAAGAGAATTAGAAATTAAAATAATTAAATACTCCGAGTCTTACCGGCTAAGGGAAACTATGCCAATAAGACCTGGGCTGTAAGCCCACAGGGTAGTCAGAGAAATCTACTGCCTCCACGTTTGGAAAGGAGATGCGATAGTGTATTAAGCTTACATTGGCATATTCCTTTGTAAGCTTTTTGTATGACATAAAATATTATTAAGGAGTTAATGAACATGAAAAAAAGGGTCTCGGTGGAGGAAGCACAGGAGCTGCTGCTTAACCATGCAAGAAAAAAAGAAACAGAAGAGGTATCATTAATACATTCAATGAACAGGATTTTAGCCTGCAATATTTATGCAAATATTCCCATTCCACCTTTCAATAAAAGCCCTTTGGACGGGTATGCATTCCGCGGAGAGGACACTGAGAAGGCATCAAAGGAAAATCCGGTTATATTGCGTATTACAGAAGAAATATCAGCGGGAAAAGTACCTGAATATAAAGTTGTTCCCGGAACGGCTGCTAAAATTCTTACCGGTGCACCGATTCCGGAAGGAGCAAATTCGGTTATAAGATATGAAGATACCGAATGGGATGAGAAGTATGTGCAAATTTCAAACCCTGTAATGCCTCATGAAAATGTTATTATCGAAGGCGAAGAAATTCAGAAAAATAGCATAGTATTGGAGGAAGGAACATTAATTACTCCTGCGGTTATGGGAATGATGGCATCCCAAGGAATTAATATATGCAAAGTCTATAAAAAACCATCGGTTGCCGTAATTACCACCGGTTCGGAATTGACAAATGTCGGTGAGCAGCTCAGCTATGGCAGAATTTACAACACTAATCTCTATACTGTCAGCGGTTATATCAGATGTTTAGGGCTTGAATGTATGGAAGTCGGAAATGTGGAAGACGATTTGGACAATATTGCGGATAAGATAAATGAAGCGCTTGAGACAGCGGATATTGTAATTACTACCGGCGGGGCTTCTGTAGGAGATTACGATTATGCAGTATCGGCTCTAAAAAAAATAGGGGCAGAAATTTTATTCTGGAAAGTAAGAATGAAGCCCGGAATGGCTACATTGGCAGCCCTGAAGGATGGTAAACTCATCTTAGGTCTATCGGGAAATCCAGGTTCAGCCATCCTTGGAATGATGAGAGTTGTGCAGCCATATCTTTTAAAATGCTGCGGACGATCAAAATACATGCCTGAAGAGATTAATGTAATTCTAAAGAAGGATGTAAAAAAACACAGTCCAAGCACAAGACTTTTAAGAGGCAGACTTGCAATTGATAATGGACAGGCTTTTTTTGAAGAAAATGCAGGGCAAGGAAACGGTATGCTTATATCTTTATTGGATTTTGACCTGATTGGGGAAATTCCCGCAGGAAGTCCGCCTGTTTCTGCCGGAGCAATAATAAAAGCTTATCGGTATTAATTATATGTCGGAATTGATGGCATTAACTAAAATAAGCGGTGTAAAACGGAGGAAATTATGAATTTTGACTGGAATCCCGATACGATAAAATGGTACGAAGAAGCAAATGAATATACAGGTTTTTTTAAAAATGTAGCTGATTTAATCGCACCGAAAATAAAAGGCTATTCTACATTTTGCGATATAGGATGCGGTTTAGGACTCATAGATATTGAATTAAGCAAGAGTATTCAATATATAACCTGTATTGATATAAATGAAAATGCTGTAAGGTCTTTGAATAAAAAAATAACTGATAAAAATATTACAAATATTGAAACAGTACTTTCGGATTACAGAAAAATTATAAAAAGCTGGGATATAATTTATATAAGTTTTTTCAGAGGCAGCAAAATTGAAGAATTTCTTCCTTATTGCAAACAGCTTTTTGCTGTTGTGAATAAAAATGACAGCGAATCAAATCTAAAAAAGTACAGGACATTCAATAAAATCACCTGCGAAAAGGTGGAGCAAGAATTGAAGGATAAGAATATTGAATATTCTCTGACGGAAGTTTCCTTTGAATTTGGACAGCCGCTAACTTCAATCGAAGATGCGAAAAACTATATCAGAAGTTCAGCACCGAGCATTAACGAGGCTGAATTAGACGGATATTTAAATGAAAAGTTAATAGAGACAAAGGTTAGCAGATTTCCTTATTATATTCCTAAAAGAAAACCGATAGGAATATTCCAAATTAAAGGAGATATAGATTGATGCATATATTTCTGACAGGTGAGATACAAGTAGGAAAAAGCACTGTAATAAATAAAACTCTTAATTTATTGAATTTAAATTACGGGGGATTCAGAACATATTTTGGTGAAAACAGATATTCTGCCAATAAAATTCTGTATATGAATGCGGCTGCCGAGCCAAAAGCTTTTGATGAAAAAAATATAATTGCAAGATTTCAAGAAGACGGTGCGCCTATAGCAGATGTTTTAAAGTTTAATTCGTATGGCTCTGAACTGATCAGGGATTCCAAAAAAAATTCGGATTTAATTTTGATGGATGAATGCGGTAGTCTTGAATTTAAGGCAATAGAGTTTCAAAGGGAGGTTATTGATGCTTTAAACGGATACAAGCCTGTTTTTGGAGTTGTAAAGCTAAGCAGCAAGGGTTGGACTGATTCAATAAGAAATCATCCTGATGTAAAATTGATTACTGTAACAAAAGAAAATCGTGATTATTTACCTGACATATTAAACGCAATGTTTAGATATAAGGTTTGGAAGGTGCATAAATGAAACTACATCGAAGAAATGAAATAACAGTGTTTATTCTTGGAATTCTGCTATTAATTTTAATAATAATTTCTTTCAGACTTGGACGATATCCTGTCAATACTAAAGAGCTCGTGGGAATTTTGGCGTCAAACTTTTTTAGAATAGAAAAGTTTTGGCCTGAACAAATGGAAACGGTTTTGTACAATATACGTTTACCGCGTATTGCATTGGCTTGTTTGGTAGGCTGCTGCCTTTCCGTAGCGGGAGCTTCTTACCAGGGAGTTTTTCAAAATCCTATGGCAGCACCCGATATTTTGGGAGCTTCTTCAGGCGCGGCATTTGGTGCAGCTTTAGCAATTCTTAATTACGGAAGCAGCCGTGAAATTACATTAAGTGCGTTTTTCTTTAGTTTGTTAACAGTTGCAATAGTAAATTTCATAAGCAAAAGAGCAAGGGGTAAAAATATATTAGGATTAGTTTTATCAGGTATAATGGTAAGCTCGCTTTTTTCGGCAGGGACCTCTTTTATAAAATTAGTCGCCGACCCAAACGATCAGCTTCCGGCAATAACCTATTGGCTTATGGGCAGTTTATCGGGTACAAAAAAGGAAGATGTGTTTTTTGTAATTTTGCCCATGACTATGGGGCTGATACCGTTGTTTTTAATCAGATGGAGAATGAATGTTTTAACCTTGGGTGACGATGAAGCAAAAACCATGGGTGTCAATGCTAACCAAATCAGATTGATTGTGATTATTTGCTCAACTCTAATTACTGCCGCAAGTGTCTCGGTAAGCGGCATGATCGGATGGGTCGGCTTGGTTATTCCACATTTATCAAGAAAGCTTGTAGGTAACAACTATAAGCATTTAATTCCTGCATCCATGTTGTTTGGAGCCATATTTTTATTGTTGGTTGATAATGTTTCAAGAAATCTATTAACGACAGAAATACCCTTAGGCATACTGACTGCATTTATCGGTGCTCCGTTTTTCTTATATTTGATAACAAGAAGGGGTGAATCATATTGAGTGTCGAAGTTTCAAATCTTAGCTTTAGCTATGGAGACAGGCTGATAATAGACAAAATAAATTTTTACGTAGAAGATGGTCAACTAATATCGGTTTTAGGACCTAACGGTGTGGGTAAAAGCACTCTTTTTCGCTGTATATTAGGCTTATTGAAAGATTATACGGGGAAAATATTTCTTACGGGCAAGGATATAAAAAAGCTGAGTACCGGTGAAATGGCAAAATTAATAGCATATATACCTCAATCCCATTACCCTTCTTTTAATTACAGTGTTTTTGATATGGTGTTAATGGGAACTGCGGTACAGATATCTTCTCTTTCAAGTCCCGGCAAGAAACAGATTGAACTTGTAAACAGAGCCTTGGACAAGATGGGAATTTATCATCTTAAAGAAAGAGGATACATGCAAATCAGCGGAGGTGAGCGCCAATTGGTTTTATTGGCACGAGCATTGGTTCAGGAAGCTAAAATACTTGTTCTTGATGAGCCCACCTCAAATTTGGATTTTGGAAATCAAATTAAGGTTATGCTCCAAATAAAAAACTTAGCTAAGGAAGGATATACTATTATTCAATCCACACATAACCCCGATCAGACATTTTTATTTTCGGATAAAATCATAGCTATGAAAGGCGGGAGGATTATAAAATACGGAAAACCAGATGATATAATATCAAATGATCTCATTCAAAGTCTATATGATGTTGATGTGGAGATTCAAAGTTTATATAATGACAAAATAAGGGTATGCATTCCATGTGATGCAATATAGAAATTTGTCACTAAACTTTTTATCTGATAAAAATTTTAAGCAAGAAGGAGAATAAAATGAAAAAGAGAATAATATCTGTATTTTTAGCAGTTTGCATGATATTAACAATGGCAACTGCATGCAGCACCAATGAACCGATTAACGCAGAACCTGATGAGTCTGCGAAACCCGATGAGTCTGCGGAGCAAAAACCGGATGAAGAACAAGAGCAGGAACCGGAAGATATAAGCAAGACTGTTATTTTTACTGATTCGACTGGACGTGAGGTGGAAGTACCGAGTGATATAACAAAAATCGCCCCATCAGGTCCATTGGCACAAATAGTACTTTTTGCAATAGCACCGGAAATGATGGTGGGACTTGCAACCGAATGGAATCCCGGAGATGAGCAATACATTGCAGCAGATTATTATAATCTTCCGGTCTTAGGCCAGTTTTACGGAAAAGGGGAGTTGAATCTTGAAGAAGTAGTCAGAGTTGCTCCTCAAATAATAATTGATATCGGGGAAGCGAAATCAACAATTGTGGAAGACATGGACGGTATCCAAAAACAGCTGAATATACCGACTGTACATATTGATGCCGCAACAAGCACCATGGGAGAGGCATACAGAATATTAGGAGACCTTTTAGGAAAGAAAGAGGAAGCTGAAGCAATAGCAAAATATTGTGATGATGTTTATAAGAACACACAGGACATTATGGCAAAAGTAGGTGAAGACGGCAAAGCCAAACTGATTTACAGCTTAGGCGAGGATGGACTGAATGTGCTGGCAAAGGGAGCCTTCCAGGCGGAAATTATTGATATGGTAAGCAACAATATTGCTGTTGTGGAGGATATTTCAAGCAAGGGTACAGGAAATCCCGTGGATATGGAACAGCTTATATTATGGGATCCTGATATAATATTGTTTGAGCCGGGCAGTGCTTATAGTATTGCGGGAGACAGTGTAACATGGCAGCAATTAAAGGCAATTAAAAACGGAAATTATTATGAAGTTCCAATGGGACCTTATAATTGGATAGGTTCACCGCCGTCTGTTAACAGATACATGGGTATGATTTGGAGCACACAGCTGTTATATCCTGAACATGCACAATATAACCTTTATGAAGAAACGGCTAAATATTATAAAATTTTCTATCATTGCGACCTTACACAGGAACAGTATGAAGAATTGGTAGCTGATTCAATATTGAAATAAGCTGTAATTTTATGATAAATAACGATAATAACCGCAATTTCACTTGTCCCAAATTATAATAGCGGCGTCGGCATTAGCGGGCAGATATAATCATACACATAAGGAGATCCATATGATAAAGACGGGAATACTTACAATAAGTGATAAAGGTTCAAAAAATGAAAGAATTGATGGTACGGGACCGGCAATAAAAAAAGCGTTGGGTGAAGATATTTATGTTGTTGAATACTACAAAATAATACCTGATGAAATGGATTTAATTTGCGAAGAGCTGATTTATATGTGCGATGAGCTGAAGCTTGATTTAATTCTGACAAATGGCGGAACCGGTTTTTCCAAAAGAGATGTTACCCCTGAGGCTACATTGAAGGTAATAAAAAGGCAGACACCGGGCATACCGGAAGCTATGAGACAAATGTCCCTTGCCATAACTCCAAAAGCAATGCTGTCAAGAGCCGTAGCAGGTATTAGAGACAATACTTTAATTATTAATCTTCCCGGAAGTCCGAAGGGTGCGGTTGAAAATTTAAACTTTGCCCTTCCGGCACTTCCCCACGGGTTAGAAATACTACAGGGTACAGGTGCAGAATGTGCCGGATAGTCAGCAATAAAGGATGAATGCAATTACCCGAGGAGAACAAGGAGCGGAAAAATGCTTGATAAAAAAGGCAGAAACATAGATTATTTAAGAATATCACTTACTGACAGATGCAATCTGAGATGCCTTTACTGCATGCCGGAAAAGGGTGTAGAAAAAAGATGTCATGAGGAAATATTACGTTTTGAAGAGGTGGAAAATATAATAAGCGCATGTGCCGCTTTAGGTATCAAAAAGATAAGGTTTACCGGGGGAGAGCCGCTTATTATAAAAGGTATAGACAAGCTTATCAAGCATACGGCATCCTTACCGGGAATAAATGATATTTCTTTAACAACAAACGGAATGCTGCTTGCCGATATGGCGGAGGATTTAAAAGATGCAGGCTTAAAACGCGTAAACATAAGCATTGATACTCTGCAGGAGGATAAATTCAAAAGAATAACAAGACTTGGTGATATCAAAAAGGTTTTTGATTCAGTGGAAAAATGCTTAAGTCTTGATATGGTGCCGGTTAAATTGAACATTGTGCTTATGAGAGGCATCAATGATGATGAAATAGGGGATTTCCTCAGTTTAACAATGGACAATCCCATACAGGTCAGATTTATTGAATTGATGCCCATAGGTGAGGGCATAAAATATTTTGAAAGCTGCTGCATGAAGGTTGAAGAAATTATAAATAGATTTCCAAAGCTCATTCCTATAAAGGATGACAGCAAGGTAGCTTCCGTTTTCAAGCTTCCGAATGCCAAAGGCTCTGTGGGATTAATAAGCCCTGTAAGCTGTAAATTCTGCAGTGAATGCAACAGGATCAGATTAACTGCAACAGGCATGATAAAACCATGTCTCCATTCGGAGGAGGAAATAAATTTAAGACCTTATTTAAACGATGAGAAAAGATTGATTGAAGTTATTCACAATGCTGTTTATAATAAACCTGAGGAACATCATTTAGATACGGAGGGGAAAAGCGATACCGACAGAATGATGTTTCAAATCGGAGGTTAAAATGGAGTTAACTCATATTAATGAGCAGGGCAGAGCCAAGATGGTGGATGTAAGCGAAAAACAAGATACTATAAGAGAAGCCGTTGCTTACGGCAATGTTTATATGAAAAGAGAAACCTTGAAAAGAATTAAGGAAGGGACTATAAAAAAGGGTGATGTCCTGTCAGTGGCACAGGTAGCAGGAATAATGGGAACGAAAAAAACATCGGATATAATTCCAATGTGCCATCCCATAATGATTTCAGGCTGTGATATAAACTTTTCTTTGAATTTTGATGAAAACAGAGTTGAGATTATTTCAACCGTAAAAAACACCGGTCAGACAGGTGTTGAAATGGAAGCACTCACTGCTGTTGCGATAGCTGGACTTACTATATACGATATGTGCAAAGCAATAGACAGGGAAATGATTGTTTCCGATGTAAAATTGATGAAAAAGTCAGGCGGGAAATCGGGATTATTCGAAAGAAAATAATATAATAATATAAATGGAGAAAGTAAAATGGCAAAGGTATTGGCTGTAAATATAAGTGAAACGAAGGGAGTTCCCAAAAAACCGATTGAAAAAGGATATTTTGAAGTAAATCACGGACTTGTGGGGGATGCCCATGCAGGAAACTGGCACAGGCAGGTGAGTCTTTTAGGTCAGGAAAGTATCGATAAATCAAAGGATAAGCTAAAGGATTTATGTGCGGGTGTTTTTGCAGAAAACCTTACAACAGAAGGAGTTATTTTATATGAGCTTCCAATTGGAACAAAATTAATAATCGGAGAAACAGAAATGGAAGTTACTCAAATAGGAAAGGAATGCCATACGGGGTGTGCAATAAGAGAAATTGTAGGTGACTGCGTAATGCCCAGGGAAGGGATTTTTACGAAGGTTTTAAAACCCGGCTGGATAAAAGCAGGTGATAAAATTGAAGTAATAAGGGGAGACAATGGCTTATAATGTTACGGGGATAATACTGGCAGGGGGCAAAAGTTCCCGTATGGGCAAGGACAAGGCTCTCATAAAATACGGCGATGAGACATTTATGTCTAATTCCCTTAAAAAATTAAATGAATTATTTGACGAGACAATTGTTGTTGCAGATAATGTTGGGAAATACAATATTAAGAATGTGAAGATCATAAATGATATATATACGGGAAAAGGACCTATGGGCGGAATTCATGCAGCTCTTAAGGCAGCCGGCAATGATTGGATATTTGTAATTCCGTGTGACATGCCCATGTGGGAGCCCCATCTTGCGGAGGAAATATTAAAGCATCGTTTGGATAATGATATTGTGGTTCCTTTATTTAATAATCGTAAAGAACCATTATTTGCCCTATATAAAAAAACATGCATACCTAAAATAGAAGAATGCCTCAAAAACAATATAATAAAGGTAATTGAGCTTTATCCCCTGGTTAGGACAAATTATTTTGACTTGGGAAATATATACACAATGGAGGAATGCTCGAAAAGCTTTTTGAATATCAATACTCCGGAAGACTTACACAAGTTAAGAATAATGGATTCATAAGAAATACGGGAGATAAGCGGGGGAAATTATATGAGTAAAGTTGTAATATCTGTTGTTGCCAAATCAGGTTCCGGCAAAACAACTCTTTTAGAAAAGGTAATCAGAATATTAAAAGAAAAGAATATTAAATTAGCCGTAATTAAGCATGATGTCCATAGCTTTGAAATGGACAAGCCGGGCAAGGATACATGGAGACATGCACAAGCGGGTGCAGACATAATAGCCATTTCGTCTCCTGAAAAATTTGCTATGATTGAAAAAAGAGAAAGTGAACTGACCTTAGATGAAATTGTAGATCGAATTGAAGGTGTGGATTTAATAATAACAGAAGGCTATAAAAGAGAAAATAAGCCCAAAATAGAAGTTTTCCGTTCAACAGCCCACAGCACATTATTATGTGATCCGCATGAACTGATAGCCATTGCCAGCGATATTCCTTGGGACTTAGGAATTCCATGCTATCACATTGATGATGCCGAAGGCATTGCGAATGAGATAATGAGTTTTATGGAAAAGTATAAATAAGAAAGTATCAATGATATTAATAAACGTTTTAATTCTTAATAACAGGCGAAAAACTTCATACAAGAGGAGGTACGCCAGGCGTACTTCCCCAATGGGGACACTCCAATCAGAAGCAAAAAGAGTGTCCCCATTATTTTATTCCGGTTTTTTTAAGTTTTCCGTCTGGGTAATGAGCATTCCCGCAAGCATCAGGGCACATCCCAAGTATCCTCTCAAAGGCATTGTTTCATGCAGCAGCATGATTCCTCCTATTGCCGCAAATACAGCCTCCATGCTTAGAGCGATGGCTGCATGAGATGGTTTTGCATATTTTTGACCCACAGCCTGCAATGTGTATGCAACACCGGCAGACATTATGCCTCCGTACAATATTGGAACTAAAGCACTTTGGATGCCGCTGAAATCAACATCCTCAAAAATAAAAGCAGTTATCAGGCTTAAAACCGCACAAGTTGCAAATTGAACACTGGATAATTTAATGGCATCAACCTTCTTTACGAATTTATCAATTATTTGTATGTGACCCGCCCAGAAAAATGCGCCGATTATTTCAAGCCGGTCTCCATATTCAATGGTGAAGACTTCGTTGATGCTTAAAAGGTAAAGTCCGATAACGGCAATTATAGCCCCTATCCATGTGGTGTAATGCGTTTTTTGTTTTAAAAATATACCATATATGGGAACCAATACGATGTATAGGCTTGTAATAAATCCTGCCTTTCCCGCGGTAGTATACATAAGTCCAACCTGCTGGAGAGATGCCGCAATAAACAATATAATTCCTGCTATTATTCCTGACACTACGGTGGTTTTTATGTCGGCATCTATTTTTTCTTCCTTATCATTAACTGATTTTTTGTTGAAAAAATAAATTACAGGCAGCAATGAAATGCTTCCCAAGGCGAATCTTATGCCGTTAAAAGCAAATGCACCCATATGATCCATTCCTACGCGCTGCGCAACAAAAGCAAGTCCCCAAATGGCTGCCGTCAGCAGCAAAACAAAAACTGATTTTATTTCTTTAGTCATCATAATTCTCCCCTCAGCTTGTAATAATAACATATTAACATAAAATGCAAATTATTGGAATAGCAATTTTGTCATCATTTTTTTCAGTTTATTAACAGCCTTCCTTTTTAAATATATAACTGCGTTATATGTTAAATTTAATTCCTCTGATATGTCTTTTATTGAATATTGCTCAAAATAGAACAGGGTTATAACTTTCTTTTCCATATCGGACAATTCATTTATGCATTTATAAAGCTCGTTTTTCTCTTCCTTTAACAAAATATAATTCAATTGACTCATATTGGTGCTTTTCAAGTCTTTTCCCATACTTTTTAAATATTCAATGCTTATTATATCGGCTTTAGTTTTTTTAAAATAGTTCTTATAAAAATATTGCAGTCTTATTTTTACATAATACAGAAAATGGGCATTTCTATTTTCATCATAATCTTTCAATGACTGCAAAATAATAATATACCCTTCCTGCATCAAATCTTCGGTCAATGGATCAGAAGGCAGATAATACTGATAAATATTTTTAAAAATGAGCGGATTTAATCTTTTAAGCAATATTTCCTGATAATTCTTGTCCCCTTTTAGAGATTGCTGAATAATATAGTTAATGTCAGAATCCATTTTCATCACCTTTTTGCTTTATTATATTAGTAAAGTAAGATTGTGTATAAATGGCAATAGCTAAGATCGCGGAGCGGAACATATGAAACTCCATGATTATAAACTTGTTGAAATTTCAGTAAAATTTTTATTAAAGGAAATGAATTATATGAAAAATAATATAAAATTCAACGAAATTGAAGTAATGCTTCCTATTTATGTGAAAGATAAAGGAAACTGCACGGAAATAATAACAAAGGAAGCATCTTTTATAAAAAATGCGACAATTGAAACTTGTACAAAAAAATTGGCAGATTATTTTAATCTGAGCTTATACCACAATCGTTTGAATTATGGACAAGAGTTAGGTATTACCAATAAGGTGCCATTGGTTATAAATGAGAATCTTATTTATATTTACATTAATGTTAGGGAGCCTATGTTTAATCATGATGCAGCCTATGGATTATTTGATGTAAACTCAATAACAAATGTATATGATAAGGAAGGCAAAGCAGTTATTGAGATGAATTCCGGAAGAATCATCGAATCGAGGCAAAACGTAAAATCCGTGAAAAAAAACATTCTCAATGCAAGACTCGCCAAGGACATCTACAAGGAAAAACACAAGATGCCCTAACCCCATTTTAAGGGTGACAAGGGGACGGGGTTGTTGTCATCAAAAGAATTTGTCCATTGAGAACCGTCCCCAATGTGCATAAGGACTATGTCATATTTGATTTTCAAGGGACATATAATTATAGTAGTATTTAGGGGGGGATGTTCATGGATGAAAAAACAATGCAAAGCTTAGTACTTGAAAATAAGGAATTATTAAATGTCACCGGTGTTGAAGGAGTTGACAGCTTTAACGATGAAACAGTTGCGCTCATAACAACGAAAGGCAAGCTTACCATAAAGGGAGAAAAGCTAAGCATAAGCAAGCTAAATGTTGAAGAAGGCAAGCTTATGGTAAAGGGCATCATTAATTCTCTGATTTATTCGGAATATGAAGGTCAGAGGGAAAAAGTGAGTCTGGTCAAGAAATTGTTCAAATAATATGGACTATTTACCTTATACTCAGGAATACATGCTTGCAGTATCTGTAATGGCAGGTATGTTTTTAGGATTTATATGGGACATTTACAGACTCATAAGACATTATGGAAAGCTGAATGCGGCAGGAACTGTAATCGGTGATATTTTATATTGGATAATAAGCATAAGATTTGGCACCCGTTTAATTTTGGACATAAGCTACGGCAACTTAAGATTTTTTATTTTAGTTGGGTTTTTAGCGGGTGCTCTTTTGTATTTCTATGGAATCAGCAGATATATTCTGAAGCTGTTTATATTTATTATTGATTCTCTTTTGAAAGTTATAAAATTTGTTATTCATCTTTTAACAGCCCCGGTTAAATTTATAATCAGAAGAATTAAAATATTATTATATCCTTTGAAACTAAAATATATTACAGTCAGGGACAGAACCAAGAAAAGGTATAAATTTTTGAAATTTAAACTAAAAAAGGTTTCCAAAAATAGAAAAATGATATATAATAAGAAAAAAAGACAAAAGAGGCAGCGGCAGCGTGACACTAAAAGAAGAAAGGGGCATGGGTTAGTTGAACGAAGAACAAAAAATCATAGACTTAAAGAAAAAAATCGATCATTATGATTTTAGACAGCAAGAAAGAGAAATTAAGGAACAAAAAAGACTTAAGAAGCTTACTGCTCCGATAAAAAAGAAAAAAAGAAAATTTAATGTAATTAATTTTATGTTTGTTGTATTTGTTATGTACTTTGCATATACAGCGTTCAATCAATATGAAATGCTTCAGGATCTGAACGGACAGATAGAAGAAAAAGAAATGATGAAAGCAAAGGTGGAAAAGGAATCCTCAGAGCTTAAGCAGGATGTGGAAAAGTTAAATGATGAAGAAGCTCTGATGGAAATAGTAGAAAAAATAGCAAGAGACCAATACAAGATGGTTAAACCCAATGAAACAATATATATAGACAAAAATAAAAATGACAATAAGCTTATTCAGGGAATCGGCTCCGAGGAAGACTTGAATAATTAATAAATTTTGTGATATAAGCATATTTTGACAGCATTTTACAATCATTTTCTGCTACTATGTTAAAAACGAGGGGTGGAAATCATGATTGGAAAAACACAGGATGAAAAATATGATTTAATCATAATGAATATTTTAAAGAAAGAATTACAACACATCAAAGAAAACTGGCTTTTACTTTTGGTGTGTTTTTTTGTTTCAAGGCAGAATATTATTGATGAAATATTCCCTTTTGCAATTGTTGTTTTAAGCTCATACTGCCACATAAAGGGTCCTTGGCTATCAGTGCTTGCCGCTACAATTGCCGGGATTTTGTCGGTTCGTTTTGATTTTGCATATACAATAATGCTTATAGCTGTATACGCATTCTTTTACAATTTCCGCAATGAAGGCAAAAAATCAATTTTCCTTATATCCGGGTATGCTGCCGCTGTGTTGTTTTTTTCGAAAACAGCAATTTTAGTAGCTGACGGATTCAATATGAACGGATTTTTGCTTATTATATTTGAAGCATTATTTATTTTCAGTGCCGTAATACTTATAAACGAAGGAATCAATGCGGTAAAAAACATAAAAAAAGGAGTAAAACACGAGAAAATTCGCAGAATAAAAAGCAATAAAACAGTGGAAGATTATATACCGCCAATTATAGGTGATACTGCCGAAGGTGAAGCTGCTTCTACTTCTGACCATGGTGCTGCCGTAATAAAAAGCAGGCAAAAGAAAAATAAATACCTAAATATATTTTCCGATAATGCTAAAACGAAAATAAAAGAACAGCTTCTATGGCAGAATATTAATGTTAAATTTTTTGAAGTAATACCCTATAATAAATCATCCATATTATTAAGTATGACCGTAAAAACAGAAAAAACGCCTGAAGAAGCCGAAAGTGCAATATCATTGATTGTAAGAAATATTTGCGGTGTAAAGCAAAGATGTGTTGAAAGGGTTGTAATATCTCCGAACTATTATGTTTTCAAATTTAAAAACATAAAAAAAATAAAAATAAGAACTTATACTGCAACAGCTGTTAAAGACGGCTCCGCTGTTTCAGGCGATAACTTTGCATATGCAGGCAGAGCGGACAAGTACTATACGGTACTGTGCGACGGTATAGGTTCCGGCGAAGAAGCATCCAATGAAAGCAACGGTGCGGTTGATTTAATGTCAAGGTTTTTATATTCGGATTTTACGGAAGATCAAATATTAAGAACTTTAAATTCGGTGCTTATGATAAAATTAGGCGATGAAAGGTATGTGACATTTGATTTTTCAATAATTGATTATGGAACAAAGGAAATAAGACTGTACAAGGCAGGTGCTGCACCCTCATATATTTTAAGCGGCAAAAATGTTGACAAAATAAGCGGTAAAAGCCTCCCGATGGGGATTCTTGACAATTTTGAATACAGTTCTTTTAAGAAGGAAATTAATATAGGGGACATGGTGGTGATGATTACTGACGGAATAATAGATTCAATAAGTCAGGACCCCAAAAAGTCTCTTGACAAATATTTGGAATTTATAGCAGATAAAGACCCTCAGACTGTTGCAAATTCGATATTAAGCTATGCCCTGAGAGGTCAGGATAACGTAATGGACGATATGACGGTACTTGTTACAAAGATTGGTTAAAATCCTTTTTTGTCATTCAGAAGGCGCAGCCCGAAGAATCTAATGTATAGAATAGCATATGTGCTTTGTAACTGACTAACCGCGGGGAAATTCCTGCGGTCTTTTGTATGCCCTGACCCCATTTTTCTGATGTATTCCCCTGTAAATTTATTTTTAAAAAATATTTTTAAAATATTAATTTTGTGGTATAATTTATGCTATATTATAAATGAGGAAAAATATGTATAATTTGATAAGAAACAATATTATTGAAAAGAATTTAATAGATTCGGGAGATAATATACTGATAGCCTTGTCCGGAGGGCCTGATTCGGTTTTCATGTTCCATAACTTAAGAAAGTTAAGGGAAACTTTAAGCTTTAACTTGTATGCTTCCCATATAAACCATATGTACAGAGGGGAAGATGCCATCCATGATGAAAAATTTGTAAAAGCTCTGTGTGATAAATATGGAGTCAAGCTTTTTATTAAGCGTAAAAATGCTGCAGAATATGCCAAAGAGCTTAAATGCACCGAAGAAGAAGCAGGAAGGATTTTAAGATACGGTTTTTTCAAAGAAAATTTGTCTGAGGTCGGCGGAGGTAAGGTAGCCGTAGCCCATAACCTTAATGACCAAGCGGAAACAGTTTTGCAAAGAATTATCAGAGGAACGGGAATTGATGGCTTAAGCGCTATGTCTTTTAAAAAGGACAACTTGATAAGACCTATGCTTAATATTTCCCGTGATGAAATTATGAATTATCTTCATGAAAATAATTATGAATATTGCATTGACATTACCAATACTCAGGACATTTACGGAAGAAATAAAATAAGACTTAATTTAATACCGTACTTAGAAAAAAACTTCAATCCGAATATTAAAAATTCACTTTACAGAATGTCTCAGGCAATGGAAAGAGACAAAAAAATTATCGGAAAATATATTGAGTTAAAGTTCTTTCAGGTTCTTAAGGAGAAAAGAGCAAATAGAATTGTTTTCGATTTAAATATGCTCAAATCTTTGGAGGCGGGAGAATCCGGAAGAATAATACGCCGGGGAATCGAAGAATTAAAAGGGAACACTGTAAATATACAAATGAAGCATATTGATTATGCCATTAATTTAATCGTTTCAGGAAAAACCGGCAAAAAAATCAATTTAACCGAAGGCTTTACAGCTGAAATAAGCTATGACAATTTTATTATAAATAAAACAGTTGAAAAAGTGCAAGACTTTGAATATAATATAACTTTAAACAGATTAATCTATATTAAGGAGATAGACAAAAGCTTGTTTTTGACGGTTGCAGACATTCAAGAAGCAGACCTTAAGGACAAGAATACAATCTGCCTTGATTATGATTTAATAAAAGGAAAATTAATTGCAAGAAGCAGAAGAGCAGGTGATTCCATGATACCCTGCGGTATGACCGGAAGCAAAAAAATTAAAGATATTTTTATCGACTTGAAAATACCGGCAGAAGATAGAAATAAAAAATTAATAATTGCAGATGATGATAATATATTATGGCTTGAAGGCTATAGAATAAGTGATAGGTACAAGGTATCGGCTGCAACTAAGAAAATTCTGAAAATTTCAATGGGAGGCAATAATTTATAATGCATAAGGACATTAAGAAAATACTGATTGAAGAAAAAGAACTGAAGGCTAAGGTGGCTGAACTTGGCGCAAAAATTACCGAGGATTACAGGGATAAAGATTTATTAATAGTTTGCGTATTAAAAGGTGCGGTAGTTTTTGTAAGTGATTTAATAAGGAAGGTAGATTTGCCGCTGGATATAGATTTCATGGCAATTTCAAGCTATGGTGCCAATACTAAATCCTCCGGGGTAGTGAGAATATTGAAGGATTTAAATATGAGCATCGAAGGCAAACATGTCTTGATTGTTGAGGATATTATAGATTCGGGACTTACGCTGGCATATCTGGTGGAAAATTTAAAGAGCAGAGGTCCTGCATCTGTTGAAATATGCACAATACTTGATAAAATTGAAAGAAGAACAACAAAATTGGATATTAAATACACAGGCTTCCAGGTTCCCGATGAATTTGTGGTAGGCTACGGCTTGGATTATGCTGAAAAGTACAGAAATCTTCCGTATATTGCCGTATTGAAGGAAGAAATATACCAATAACTATTATATCTAATAATTAAATAATTGTAATGCTTAAATTATTATGTTACAATTTATATCATAGTAGTCTTTTAGACAAAGAGGAGGAAATAATTGAAAGGATTTATGAGAAGCATTGCTATGTACATTCTTATATTTGTCGTAATCATATTGCTGGTTCAAAGCATGGTTGAGCCTTCAAAGGATGTGACAAGCATAAGCTATAGCAAGCTTATAGTTGAAATAAAAAACGATAATGTAAAATCATTAACTTTTACCGACAGCCAAGTTAAGGGCGTTTATAAGGACGATACTCAATTTACCTCATATATACCATCCATATTTTATTTTTCGGGCATTTTTTATACCGAACATCTTGCCGAGAAAGTTGTAGCCGAGGAAATAGAAATAATCGGAGAGCCGGTTCCCGCAACTCCGTTGTGGATTCAAGCGCTTCCTACTATCGGAATGTTGGTGCTGCTGGGTGTTTTGTGGTTTGTGTTCATGAAACAATCTCAGGGCGGCGGAACAGGCAAGGCAATGAGCTTCGGAAAAAGCAGAGCAAAAATGGTAAAGGAAGATGACCCAAACAAAAAAATTACTTTTGCCGATGTGGCAGGATTAGATGAGGAAAAGGAAGAATTAAGCGAAATAGTTGATTTCCTTAAAAACCCTTCTAAGTTTGTAAGACTTGGAGCGCGTATACCAAAGGGAGTACTTCTTGTTGGACCTCCCGGAACGGGAAAAACATATTTGTCAAAATCCGTTTCAGGAGAAGCGGGAGTTCCGTTTTTCAGCATAAGCGGCTCAGATTTTGTTGAAATGTTTGTAGGTGTCGGAGCTTCAAGAGTAAGAGATTTGTTTGACCAAGCAAAGAAAAATGCTCCGTGCATTATATTTATAGATGAAATTGATGCTGTAGGAAGAAGAAGAGGAGCGGGTCTCGGCGGCGGCAATGATGAAAGAGAGCAGACATTGAACCAACTGCTGGTTGAAATGGACGGTTTCTCGGGCAATGAAGGCATAATCATCATAGCAGCAACAAACAGACCTGACATTTTAGACCCGGCATTAATGAGACCCGGCAGATTTGACAGACAGGTTCATGTGGGGCTTCCAGATGTAAAGGCAAGGGAAGAAATATTGAAAATTCATGTAAGAAAGAAACCTCTTGCAGAGGATGTGGATTTGGAAATAGTTGCAAAAAGAACTCCCGGGTTTACTCCCGCAGATTTGGAAAATGCAATGAATGAAGCCGCACTTTTGACTGCGAGACACAATCAGTCAGTTATTACAATGGATATAATAGAGGAAGCAATAACAAAGGTTATTGCAGGACCCGAAAAAAGAAGCAAGGTTATCAGCGATAACGAGAAAAAGCTTACTGCTTATCACGAAGCAGGTCATGCAGTTGTTGCAAGACTTTCGTCAAACAAAGATCCTGTCCATATGATTACCATTATCCCAAGAGGAGGAGCCGGAGGATTTACAATGTATCTTCCTGAAGAGGACAAATCATACAGATCAAAAACGGACATGGAAGAATATATAGTAAGATTATTGGGAGGCAGAGTTGCAGAAAAGTTAGCCCTTGACGACATATCTACAGGTGCTTCCAACGATATAGAAAGAGCAACTAAAATTGCAAGGGCAATGGTTACAACATACGGCATGAGTGATGAATTGGGACCTATGTCCTACGGAACCAATGAAGATGAAGTATTCTTAGGCAGAGATTTTAATAAAATCAGAAATTACAGTGAAGAAGTAGCATCGAAGATTGACAATGAAATGCGAAGAATCATAGATAATGCATACAATAAAACAGAAAGACTGTTAAGCGAAAATATGGAGAAGCTTCACAACGTCGCACAGGCTCTTCTTGAAAAAGAAACAATATCCGGCAAGGAGTTTGAAATGCTCTTTGATGGAGGAACCATAAGCTAAGCAGTGGGACAGTAGGAGAAATACCTTGCTGTCCCATTTTTTATTGCCTAAATTAAACCTCTCAACTAAAATTTTAGATTTACACGGTTATATACATAAATTCTGTGCTTAATGCGGATAATGTACAGTTTCTTTAAGGATATAAAGAGCTTTTAAAGTTATATTCTATTGGGGATATGCAGCTATTTTAAAAGCTATTTTAAAATTATTAAAATATTCATTTTATTTATAACATATCATGGTATAATATAGTTATGAATAAAAGAATTTAATTTTAGTTCTAAATAATTGTAAAGGAGTGGTAAGTGTGGATTCTGAGCCTTTGCCTGATAATTTAACAAGAAAACAGAACAATCCTGTTAGGGAAGCCATGTTTATCACTGTGTCTTCCTTAATAGGCTAATGGACAAAATAGGTCCTTAACTATAAAGGAGGATGCAAGAATGGAAGAAAAGAACATTTTAGAACTTATTGAACAAAAAAAGTACCTTCAGTTAAAAAGAGAACTTTCTGAAATGAATGAAGTAGATATTTCAGAAATATTAGACCCTTTGGATCTGCCCACAACCTTGCTTGTTTTTAGAATGCTTCCCAAGGATATGGCGGCAGAGGTTTTTTCCTATTTTTCACCGGAACAGCAGGCAGATATTATTAATGCAGTGACAGATAAGGAATTAAAGTTTATTTTGGATGAGCTATTTTTTGATGACATGATAGACTTGATTGAAGAAATGCCCGCTAATATTGTCAGTAAAATTTTAGCTAACTCGACTCATGAAGAAAGAGTTTTAATAAATCAATTCTTAAAATACCCGGCACATTCCGCCGGGAGCCTGATGACCATCGAATATGTCGAGCTTAAAAAGAATATGACAGTAAAGGAAGCACTTGAGCACATAAAGGAAATAGGATTAAACAAGGAAACAATATACACATGCTATGTTACTGATTATAAAAGGAAATTAGACGGAATTGTTTCGCTGAGGAATTTAGTTGTTTCCGATCCGGATAAAAGTATTATGGATATTGCATTTGAGGAAGTTATTTATGTGGAAACACACGATGATCAGGAAACAGTTGCAAATATTTTTAAGAAATATGGCTTTATGGCATTGCCCGTTGTTGATAAAGAGCACAGATTGACCGGAATCATAACATTTGACGATATAATGGACGTAATGGAAGAAGAGGCAACCGAGGACTTCCAGAGAATGGCAGCCATGGTTCCGTCAGAAGAACCCTACCTTGATTCGGGAATAGTTACATTGGCTAAGCAGAGAATTCCCTGGCTGATGCTATTAATGATAGGTGCCACCGTAACGGGAAAAATTATTACGAAATTTGAAGATGTTCTCAGCTCCGTCGTAGTGCTGACCGCATTCATACCAATGCTTATGGATACCGGCGGAAACTCGGGAAGCCAATCTTCAACCTTAATAATTCGTGGCTTGGCAACAGGAGACGTAGAACTGAACGACATTTGGAAAGTTTTATGGAAGGAATTCAGAATAAGTTTATTGGTTGGAATTTCTTTAGCAACAGTAAATTTCGCAAAAAATATGCTGTTTGACAGGGTAGGTTTAATGGTCTCCTTAACAGTATCAATAACTGTGGCATCCACCGTCATGCTGGCTAAAATTGTTGGAGGAACTCTTCCCCTAATTGCCAAAAAATTTAAATTAGACCCTGCAATAATGGCAGGACCGCTTATTACCACAATCGTAGATGCTTTAGCATTGTCTGTTTACTTTGGCATTGCTTCGGCATTGCTGATGTAAAAAGGTTGTACAGTGGGTATGAATATTGAATCATACGGAACAACTAAATTGAAAAGACATCTATTAGGATTTGCAGGAGTTTTTATATGCATACTTTTTGTATATGTGTTAAAAACACCAGAAGGTTTGGAAATTTCAGCAATTAGAGCAGGAAGTAACGGTCATGCGGCTATGAGTATTTTAGGTATTACTCTTCTATCTATTGTCTGGTGGGTTGGAGGAGTAGTTCCTGAATGGCTTACATCAGTGATGATGATGATATTGTGGGTCGTAATTGGAAATGTTCCATTTAATCTATCATTTTCATCGTTTGCTGAATCTTCGGTTTGGCTTATTGTAGGAGCATTTTGCTTGGCTGCAGCAGTGACTAAGACAGGATTATTTAAACGTGTTGCTTATTTATTGATTAAAGCATTTTCACCTACATTTAGCGGACAAGTATTAGCACTTCTAATTGTTGGTACTATTTGTTCTCCCTTGATTCCAAGTGTAACAGCAAAGGTGGTTTTAGGAGCGTCAATTGCATTCAATATTGCCAATGCTATGGGTTATGAATCTGACAGCCCCGGCAGATATGGAATTTTTATGGCAGCATGGTTTGGATTTGGTCTTACTATAAGCGCATTTAAAACAGGAAGTATTCAAGGATATACCTTGTTAGGGGCGCTCCCCAAAGAAGTCAGCTCAAAAATAACTTTTGTCAATTGATTTATAGCCATGATACCATGGCTCATTATATTCCTAATTTGTTCATATTTTGCCATAAAAACTTTGTATAAACCAATAGAAGAAATCACATTAAAAAAAAGAACCATTTTAGCTGATAGTTATAATAAAATGAGCGGTAAGGAAAAGATTTCAGCTGTTATTTTAGCTTTTACCATTGTATTTTGGATACTTGAAGCTAAATTACAAATAAATTCCACAATAACTGCTTTACTTGCAGCTTTTTTCTGCTTTTTATTTAATATTCTTGATGGCAGAGAAATTTCTACCGCTGTCCCTTGGGAGTTTGTAATTTTTCTCGGGGGTGTATTAAATCTTGGTAATGTATTATCAACGGTTGGACTTGATGTATGGATGCAGAATTTAATTAGCCCGGTTTTTCGAAATTTAAATAATATTTATGTGATAATAATGTTAATTATAATTGCAGTTCTGTTGGTACGGTTAGTAGTTGTATCACAAAATGCTTCAATTATAATACTGCTTACAATTTTATCACCGATATTGACACCTTTCGGTATAAGTCCATTCATTGTAGGAATTATTATATTTACGTTTCAAGCATGTTGGTTTCTACCATATCAAAATATTATTTTTTCAGCAGGATTAGCCGGCATGAAAAATACTATTGGTTTTAGAAATACTATAAAGGCATGCTTAGCTTACATAATTATAAATTTCATTGCAATTTTTGCCAGTATACCATACTGGAAATTATTGGGATATTTATAATGTTCATATGTTCGCACATATTATTTTAAAATGAAGCTTCATTTTCTATTGTAAATGTACGCTTATGGAGTTGTAAATAAGGTATAAAAAAGATATAAAGAACATTAGAAAATGATCCTACAAAAAGATATAAAGAACATTAGAAAATTCATTGACTAACAAAATATTCATTGGTATAATATCCCATCTATGACAGTCGGAATGCTGAAAATACGGGTGTTATATTCCTCCTTATTATATCACACATAGCTAAAAATCTAAAAATAGCTACTTACATAGCTAAAAATAGCTACATAAAAATTACAAAAACTTGACAAAAAAATAAAGCCCTTTCAATGCCTTTAACGACTTTCCTATTGTTCAACTGTCAAACTTCCGTATTATTTTTGCAAGAATAAAATAAAAAAAGTCATTTTGCTTAAGATATTGCAAAAATGATAAATTAATATTAATATATAACTTAGAAACAAGATGTTTTGAAATCAGAGGAGGCAAAAATGTTTGAAAAAGAAAAGCTTTCCCATTTGAATGAGATCAGAGAAAAATGGGAAGAAAATGTATTGAACAAATCGTTAAACAAGGCGCCTGAAAGCAAGAAAGAATTTAAATCCGTGTCAGGAGCTGTTGTTAACAGATTATATACACCTGAAGATGTTGCAGATATTGATTATGAAAGTGAAATCGGATATCCGGGGCAGTATCCTTTTACAAGAGGATATCAGCCGACTATGTATAGGGGAAAGCCGTGGACTATGCGTATGTATGCCGGATTTGCAACTGCAGAAGAATCAAATGAAAGATATAAATACTTGGTTGAACAGGGCTCGACAGGGTTGTCCGTGGCATTTGATCTGCCGACACAAATAGGTTATGATTCCGATCATCCATTGGCACAGGGAGAGGTTGGTAAGGTCGGAGTTGCCATTGATTCATTAAAGGATATGGAAATACTGTTCAACGGAATACCTCTTGACAAGGTAAGCACTTCAATGACTATAAATGCACCTGCTGCTGTTCTTTTGGCAATGTATATTGCGGTTGCCGAAAAGCAGGGCGTGTCTGCCGATAAATTGAGAGGAACTATACAAAATGATATATTAAAGGAATACATAGCAAGAGGAACGTATATTTTCCCAACAGAGCCGTCCATGAGGCTTATTACAAATATATTCGAGTATTGCTCAAGAGAGGTTCCAAATTGGAATACCATAAGTATTTCGGGATACCATATCAGGGAAGCAGGCTCTACTGCAGCTCAGGAAGTTGGTTTTACATTGGCGGACGGAATTGCATATGTTGAGGCTGCCATAAAGGCGGGGCTTGATGTTGATACATTTGCTCCAAGGCTTTCCTTCTTCTTTAATGCACATAATGATTTGTTTGAAGAAGTTGCCAAATTCAGAGCAGCCAGAAGACTTTGGGCAAAAATTATGAAGGAAAGATTTAAAGCAAAAAAAGAGAAATCCATGATGCTTAAATTCCACACTCAAACAGCAGGTTGTACGCTTACGGCACAGCAGCCGGACAACAATATCATAAGAGTTGCAATGCAGGCACTTTCGGCAGTACTCGGGGGAACCCAGTCACTTCATACAAATTCAAGAGATGAAGCACTTGCTCTACCGACAACCGATTCGGTAACCATTGCTCTTAGAACTCAGCAGATTATTGCAAACGAAACAGGAGTGACAAACACTATTGACCCGTTGGCAGGTTCGTATTTTGTTGAAGCAAAAACAAAAGAAATTGAAGAAAAAGCAATGGAATATATAGCTAAGATTGATGATTTGGGCGGTGCGGCAAGAGCTATAGACTTTGGATATATCCAAAAGGAAATTTCGGATTCGGCATATCAATATCAGATGGAAATAGAATCCTTAGACAGAATAGTGGTAGGAGTAAATAAATATCACGTAGATGAAGAAGCTCCAAAAGGACTTTTAAGAGTTGACCCCATAGTTGGAGAAATGCAGAAAAAGAAAATAAATGATACTAAAGAACAAAGAAACAACGAAGCTGTTAAAGAAAAATTGCAGTTACTTAAGAAAGCTTGCGAAGGAACTGAAAATGTAATGCCGTTTATATTGGACGCTGTGAGGGGATATGCCACATTAGGGGAAATATGCGGTGTTATGAGAGAAGTATTTGGAGAATATGAGCAAGCAGTATTGCTTTAGTAGGAGGATACGATGAATAGACCAATCAGAGTTTTAATTGCAAAGCCTGGTCTTGACGGGCATGATAGAGGTGCTAAGGTAATTGCCAGGGCACTAAGAGATGCAGGTATGGAAGTTATTTATACGGGGCTGAGACAAACTCCCGAACAAATAGTTGCGGCAGCAGTGCAGGAAGATGTTGATGTAGTTGCAATGAGTTTATTATCAGGAGCGCATAATTATTTATTTCCTAAAGTTGCAGAGTTATTAAAGGAGCAAGGTGTTGATGATGTATTGGTAATAGGCGGGGGAGTAATTCCGAATGAAGATATCCAGGGGCTGAAGGATGCCGGAATATCAGAAATATTCACGCCCGGCACACCGACATCGCTAACGATTGATTTTATAAAAAACAACTTGAAAAGACAGATACCCTAACCCTATTTTATAACAACTGAATTTGTAGGATGGTGAGAATGATATATTCGCAATTGATTGAAAAAATGCTTACAGGCGATAAGAGAGCTTGTGCTAAGCTTATAACCGCAGTTGAAAATGAACCTGATAAGGCAGAAAAAATCATAAGAGAAATACATCAATACACGGGAAACGCCCATATAATCGGAATAACAGGGCCTCCCGGTGCCGGCAAAAGCACACTTACCGATAAAATTGTCAAGGCATTAATCAATGCCGGAAATAAGGTTGGTGTAATTGCAATAGACCCTACCAGTCCTTATTCAGGCGGCTCCATATTAGGAGACAGAATCCGCATGCAGGACATAGCTCTGAACCCGGATGTTTTCATAAGAAGCATGGGGACAAGAGGTTATTTGGGAGGTTTATCAAAGCATACGAAGAGTGCTTTAAAGGTTCTTGATGCAGCCGGTTATAACTACATAATAATAGAAACGGTTGGTGTCGGACAATCTGAAGTAGATATAGTAAAAATTGCAGATACTATTTTAATGGTAATGGTTCCGGGTCTTGGTGATGATATACAATCCATAAAGGCAGGCATAATGGAGATAGGGGATATTTTTGCCA
>DAIMMU010000150.1:0-6250 GCA_036720515.1 Sedimentibacter sp. | reverse complement strand
AAAAATGAATAAAACATTTAAAACATTCCTTGCTTTTCTGTTGTTTTTGGCAGTGATGAGCAATATAGCAGCTTGTAATAAAAATAATACCCACAACGATGCATCAGAGCCTTACATTCAAAACGGGAAAAAAAATATCGAATGTTTATATTACAATAAAACCGATTTTATTAATATTCCTGATTATGAGTTAACCTCCGATGCCGGTACTGTACATGGCTGTATAGTACCACATCATTTAGTTGCAAAGGATTTAATTCACGAGGTCTTTCAAAATGTGAGCAAGGATAAGTATAAAACTGTAGTATTGATCGGTCCGGACCACGAAAGCACCGATAAGGGAAAAATTTTTACAACCATGAGCAATTGGCAGACACCCACAGGAATTCTGGAAACAGACGTTGAGTTAACCAAGGAATTGTTGAAATACAATTTTATAAAGGAAAATGACGACAAATTAACCATGGAGCATTCAACCTCAAGCATTATTCC
The DNA here is from genome assembly GCA_036720515.1 of Sedimentibacter sp. Classification (GTDB taxonomy): domain Bacteria; phylum Bacillota; class Clostridia; order Tissierellales; family Sedimentibacteraceae; genus Sedimentibacter. The sequence goes on along the minus strand of DAIMMU010000150.1, from coordinate 5,758 downwards.
GTTTATAAATTTTTATATGAAAGATGTTAAGGTTGTTACCTTAGTTTTGACGAAGCAGGTGAAACTATCTGATGTGGAAACATTGACCGATGTATTATATGATAATATTCGTACAGATGAAACATTATTTATAGCCTCCGTTGATTTTTCTCATTATTTAAGTTTGGAAGAATCTAATAAAATGGATTTGATCAGTATGGAATCCATACAAAACAAAGATATACAAAGAATAATGTCCTTTACCAACGATAATTTAGATTCACCTGTTTCTATAGCTACCATGCTTAAAATGATGGATAAAACAGGCACCTCAAAAAAAATCGTTCTGAGAAACAGCAATTCTGAGCTAATTTTAAAAAAGGAATTTGATGAAACCACCAGCTATATAACATATTTGTTTTATTAACAACCAACAAGAAAACGACTTTTTTAATTGTTAATTTTAAAATTTGTCACTTAGATTTTTTGAACTATTTTAATCATTATATCGTCATATGGTAGGTGATATACTTTATATATAAAAGCATTTTGGAGGGGAAAATGAAGAAAATATTATTGTTAATCTTATGTATGTGTATACTTTCATCTTGTAAGAAAGCGGAAAATGTATTGCCTGAAAACGATCCTTTACCTATACCCGAGGCTGAGGATAAATATGAATTAATTGCTCTTGCCTCCGACAAACAGGGAATTGATAAAACTTCTGTTTTTCAGTTAACTTCAAAGGAGGAAATTAACAATAACTTTATAAAGGATAATCTTGAGATAATTCCTGCTCAAGAATACAAAATAGAAAAATTATTAGCAACAGTACATAATATTATTCCGTCTAATGAATTAGAAAATGACAAGATATATCAAATTAAGATAAATGATGAGGATTATAATTATTCATGGGCATTTCAAACAAGGAAAAAACTTGAAGTGGAAAGTACCATACCTTCCAATAACAGCGGCTATGTACCATCAAATTCCGGAATTGAAATGTACTTTACTTTAAGTGATTTAGGCGAAATTGATGATTACTTTGAAATTAAACCCCATGTTGAAGGAAAATTTATCTACAAGAATAATACAGTTATTTTTGTACCGGATAAATTAGAAGAAAACATAAATTATACAATTACAATAAAAAAAGGATACGGTCTAAAGGGCAGTCAGCAAAAGTTAGAAGAAGACTATTCTTTCACTTTTAACACAAAAATAGAAAAGCATGCGAAAGTTTATTTCGACAAACCTTTGACAAATATTTATGAAAGCAATGTGAAAATAATTGAAGCATATATAAATGATGAAAATTTAGAATTTGACATAAATATTTATCAGTATTCAAATGCAGACTATTTTGCTGAAAATATCAAGGATTTTGCAGACACAGGAAAATTTTTTGAAGAAAATGTTAATAATATTGAAGGATTAACCTTGCTAAATACTATAAAGCAAAAGCCCGACATTGTTTATAAATACAATAGTCCAAAAGGATTATTCGAACTGCCGGATCTTCCGAAAGGATATTATTTATTGGAATTTTCAACGGATGGCGAAAAAAGTTATCACTTCCTGCAAATTAATGACATGCTTATTTACTATGCTTTGTTTATTAATCAAATTGTTGTTATTGCATCAGATGCATCCGGCAACAAGGGCATTGAGGATGCAGGCGTTGTACTAAACGGGGAACATTTGGGTTTTACCGATAGTAACGGAATGCTTATTATTGAGAGAGATACGTCTGTCTACGAAAACAAAGCAATTTCTTTAAGGGTTGAGGCAAAAGGTTTTTATGATTTTGTATATGCAGACAGCTTTTACTTTTATAATTCTTATTTCATGGGGCAATATGAAGCTTATAAATATTTAAGGTATATCGATACGGACAGACCCGTGTACCTTCCTACGGATAAAATTAATGTATGGGGATTTGCAAGACATAGGGATGATAAATCTGTTAATAAAGTAAGAATTGAATTGGTTGAAGCTAATACTGGTTTGGTGCTTGAGGAAAAGATGGTTGACCTGACAAATATAGGTACCTACCAAACTGATTTTGAAATCAAAAATATTACTTCGGAATACCTTCAAATAAGTGTGTATGACAATGATTTAAAAATATCCACAAAATATATATCCATCGGCGAATATACAAAGCCTCTTTACACGGTAAGCGGTAAATTTGACGAAAAATTTGTTTACAGCGGCGAAAATATAAATTACAAAGTAAATGCCAATTTCTTTGACGGCTATCCCCTGCCCGGATTGGAGCTTAAATTCGGAACATTTGCGCATAACTACAGCGGGGATTTAAATTACGGCGGCATGGATACAACTGTCAAATTAGACGAAAAGGGAGAAACCGTAATAAATTTAAATACGAATTTAACAAGTGACAGCTGGAGACCTGTTTCTATAAGAACAAGCCTCTGGAATGCCGAGGCAGAGGACAAAGCTGTTGGTGTTACTGATACATTCGAAGTATTCCCTAACCGTGAAATGCTTGAAATCCAGCAAAATGATATGGAGCATCCCGAAAATATTCAGATTTTGCTTCATGAATTAGACATTACCAATTATGACAATCAATATTTCGGAGGATATGAAAAATTAAGAGGAACTCCCTTAAGCGGCTCTGTATTAGTTAGTGTGACAGAAAGCTATTATGAAAAAGTCAAAAAAGGGGAGCATTATGATTTTATAAATAAGGTAAATGTTATTGATTATACATATAATTACATTGAAAATGTTGTGTTCAATGAACTTACAGAAATAACCGACGGATACGGCAGCATTCAAGTTCCGAATTTTAATCCCCAAAGAACTTACAAGGTTGCGGCAGAATATATGAGTGAAAAGGGTCCTGTAAGAGAGTGGTCACATATAGGAACCTATTCCCGTTATTATGAAAGACTGTACTACTCTTTAGTAAAAGATGATGGTAAAGAAAATTACAGATTAAATGACAATATAAGTTTAAAGCTTACATATAACGAAGAAAAAGTTGAAAGCACCGATAATGATAAGCTAATACTATTAATTATGAATAATGGGCTTCTTGACTATAAAATTACTGACAATACAAATCTTAGCTTTGAGTATAAAGAAGAATTCATACCAAATATAATGATTAACAGTATATATTACAAAAATGGGTATATGTATCCCGTAGAATTCTTAGGCTCCTTATACTATGATACCACAGAAAAACAAATACACTTTGATGTTACAACAGATAAGGAAGAATACAGACCCGGCGAAGAAGTAGTATTAAATATTAAAACAAAGGATGAAAATAATAAACCAATCACTGCAGATGTAAATATATCCGTTGTAGATGAGGCATATTTTGCATTGTTTGAAAAGAGAGTCGATACTTTAAATTCTTTGTATGGAGTCGGCTGGAGCACGGGACTTAATGCCTTTTATCTGTCAAATATTGATTTAAGCATGGACTCGGGAGGTGGTGCCGAAAGAGGCGGAGGTGGAGATAATTACACTAATTTCAGGGATGAATTCAAAGATACAAATGTGTTTAAAACTATTACCACAGATAAAAATGGCAACGGAGAATTAAAGTTTAAATTAGCGGACAATTTAACATCCTGGAGAATAACATATCAAGGAATTTCAGATAAAAAGTTTGCAGGAAGCGGCACAAAGAATATTACCGTAAGTTTGCCGTTTTTTGTAGATTTAATCATGAGCAAGGAATATCTCAAGGATGATAAAATATCTGCCTCATTAAGGGTATTCGGAACAGAGGCAAAAGAATCCGAAGAAGTTAATTATGAAATTAAAATAAAAAATAAGGAAACAGGCAAAGAGCTTAAATATGAACAAACAGGTATTATAGGAGACTACACGAATATTTCATTTGACAAATTAAATGAAGGCTCCTATGAAATATATGTTTATGCTGCTTATAATGATTTTGAAGACGGTATAAAGGAAGAATTCAATGTAGTCGACTCATTCGTATATTTTAACAATACAACAAATTATGAACTGTCGGAAGATATAGTATTGGATAAAGTTTATTCAAATCCGGTAATTACATTGTATAATGAAAGCCGCTCCGACTTTTACAACAGTTTAGAAAATATTTTAGCCAACTACGGAAAAAGGATTGACCAAACAGTATGCTCCATGATAGCATCCAAATATATCAATGATTATTTTGAAACAGATATGTATTTTAATGAGGACGAACTAATTAATGAAATCAACAAATATGAAATCGATACAGCCGGCGGATACAGTCTTTTCACATATTCGGCAGCTGATGCGGAAATAACCGCCAAGCTTATGAACATTGTAGATGATGAATATTTAAGGCTTAAGTCGAAAACTTACTTTAAAAACATATTGAATAATCCCGATTACAGCTCTGAAATTCCGGCAGCTCTTTGGGGCTTAAGCAGCTTTAAAGAGCCTGTATTGTTGACAATTTATGATTTATTGGATAACAGTGCATTGGAAATTAGAGATAAAATTTATCTTTCCTTAGCTTTGGCTGAATTGGGAGACCTTAATACGGCTAAAAAGTATTATAAAGAACTTGCCGAGAGTTTTCAAGAATCCGGAGATTATTTATATTTTGAAAGCGGAGCCGATGAAAGCTATAAATATGCTGAAAACTATGAATTAACAGCACTTTTATCAATGTTGGGCTGTAATGTCCAGGATTATAAAACAAGCGACAAATTGTTTAAATATATTTATAATAATCCTTCTAAGTTCACCCTTTCAAACTTCGAGCAGCTAATATATATCATGAACAGAGATATTATGAAATTAGATGAAATCAAGGATTTATTCGGTGAAGTTACTTTTAATTCGGAAGGTAAAGATAAAACATACAAATTAAAATTATTTGACAGAGAAAGCTTTTCTGTTCCAAAAGAGAAAATCCAAGAAATTAAATTTAAAAATATAAAAGGCAGCATTGCCTGCATGGTTGATGCATTGGGGAACAAGGATGATTTGGAAAAGAATAAGACGGATGATTTTTCTATAAATATAAGCTATAACCTTAAAGATTCCGCACAAAATCAAATGTCATACAATCATTCAGACTTAGTTAAAGTAACAATAATGCCTTCCTTCAGCAACAATGTAATAGCAGGCAATTATGAAATAACATATGTGGTTCCTGCAGGTTTCAGGTTTATTGATCTTGACCCTAAAAATCCGTTTTGGGTTGATGAAAACGGTCAGAAGCTAAGGTTTTTCTTCCATTATGACAGACAAAACTTCGCTGCAATTCCAGTAGAATTTTACATTCAAGCAGCGCAGATAGGTGAATATACAGTGGATTATGCGGTTATAAAAGAAAACTTGGATACTAAATTAAATTACATTGACAAAGAAATTTTAACAGTGAAATAAAAAAATCTAAGGGACATTCCTTTTACCCGATGTCAATATAATATTTTTACAATCATAAAATAATGTTGTTATTTATAATGATTTCATATAGAATCATTATAATAAATGATTCGGAGGAATTTATGGACAACTATATTAAAAAGACTCTAAAATTATTATTTGGTCTTTTTTTATACGCCTTGGGTTTAATTTTATGTATTCATGCAGACATAGGACTTGCACCTTGGGATGCATTTGGAATAGGAGTAAGCAATGTGACGGGAATTTCCTATGGAAATGTATCAATAATTACAGGTATTATAATTTTAATAGTATTGGTTTTGCTTTTTAAAGAAAAAATAGGATTTGCAACAATTTTAAATACTATATTAATAGG
>DAIMMU010000149.1:0-6308 GCA_036720515.1 Sedimentibacter sp. | reverse complement strand
AATATTAACACAGATACAATTTAGGAGGATGTATGGCATTAAGAAATTTAAGATATGAAGGCGATGAAATATTAAGAAAAAAGAGCAGAGAAGTTACTGTTGTTGATGATAAAATAAGGACACTTATGAATGACATGGTCGATACAATGTATGAAAACGAAGGTGTCGGACTTGCCGCTCCGCAGGTTGGAATACTTAAGAGAGTTGTTGTAATAGATGTGGAAGACGGCAATGTATATAAAATGGCAAACCCTAAAATAATAAAAAGGTCTGGAGAACAAACAGGTCAAGAAGGCTGCCTGAGCGTTCCCGAAAAAAAGGGCATAGTTTCAAGACCTATGAATGTAACGGTGGAATATACGGATGAAAACGGACAAGAGGTTAAATTGGATGCGGAAGGTGTTTTGGCACGCTGCATATGCCACGAGGTTGACCATTTAAACGGAGTTTTATTTACGGACAGAGCACAAAAAAGGAGTTAGTATGAATGTAATCTTTATGGGGACACCGGGCTTTGCGGTTCCGACCCTGCAAAAACTTCACGAAAGCACTCATAATATTGTCTTGGTTGTAACTCAGCCTGACAAACCCTTCGGACGGGGTAAAAAGTTAAAAAAATCAGAGGTAAAAGAAACGGCGGAACAATTAGAACTTAAAATTTTTCAGCCAGACAAAATAAAAAAACAGGAAAATATCGATGTATTAAAATCATATAATCCTGATGTCATAGTTGTGGTTGCTTACGGACAACTATTGAGTAAGGAAATTTTAACAATGCCGAAGTACGGCTGTATCAATGTCCATGCTTCGCTGCTGCCTGAATTGAGAGGAGCAGCACCCCTAAACTGGGCAATTATCAACGGAGAAACAAAAACAGGAATAACAACAATGCAAATGGATGTTGGATTAGATACAGGCGACATGCTTTTAAAAACAGAAGTGGAAATAGATGAAAATATGAATGCGGGAGAACTTCACGATATTTTAATGCATAAGGGCGCAGACCTGCTGATAGAAACATTGGATAAATTGGAGAAAAACCAATTAGCACCGCAAAAACAAGACGATTCACTATCAAATTACGCTCCAATGTTCAACAACGAAAACAGAAAAATAAATTGGAACATAACCGCAAAAAATATCCATGATTTGATAAGAGGATTATCCCCGTGGCCTGCGGCATACTTCATAATGGATGAAAAAACCGTAAAGGTATATAAATCATCATATATGAGTGATGATTCGGATTATGAGCCGGGCTATGTAATAAAAGCAAACAATGAAGGAATCTTTGTTAAAGCAAAGGACGGCATAGTAATACTCAAGGAAATACAAATGCCCGGTAAAAACAAAATGTCAGTTGAAGCATACATGAGAGGAAACAAATTCCCGGAAAAAAGAATTTTGGGGACGGACCTTTAAATTCCAGACCGGTAATGATGGTATCACGGACACATGGAGATAGCCCGATTATGCTGTAATCATCAGATTATTCGAACGAAAAAGCACCATTTCTTAAGCAGCTAAAGTATGACACCAACTATACTGACAGCATATTTGTGATGGAACAATATTGATAAGATTGTGACATATAGATTTATGGTAAATATACAGATAGAATATCGGATATTTTGCATAAAATTTTCGAAATTTACCAAAATATGATATAATATAAAATGACAAGAAAGGAGGGATTCTCTTTGGCTCAATATGAACAAGCTGTTGATTTGTGGCGTTCCTATGATATAAAATCTCCGTCGGAATTAGACCGATATTTAGATAACTTCCGTATTTTGTTTGCATATCACTCCGGTAAAATTGAGAATAATGAAATTACATACCATGACACAAGGGAGATTTTTGAGAATGGAAAGGTAGTAGGTTACACTGGGAGTCCGCGTACCCTGTTCGAGCAGCAAAACCAGAAACAGTGCTATGAATATCTCAAGGAGCGTATTATAAGCAGAGATCCTTTGACCTTAGAATTGGTATGCGAAATCCACCGCATACTCACTGCCGGCACCTATGATGAGCGCAGATATATAGAAAATCAGGAACGCCCCGGAGAATTTAAAAAGCATGATTACGTTACCGGAATTCATGAAGTTGGTTCCGCCGTTGAAAATGTTGAGCAGGACTTAGCAGAGCTTTTAGATGAAGTAAATAACTTCTCCGGCAGGGAAATACTTAAAGCTGCCGCATATCTGCATGCTCGCTTTGAATATATTCACCCATTTGCGGATGGTAACGGCAGAGTAGGAAGAACGCTGATGAATTACTTTTTAATGATTAATTATCATCCCCCTCTGATAATCTACAACGAGGACAAGGGACTCTATTACGAGTGCCTGAGAAAGTATGACGAAGATGAAAACCTTGAACCCCTCCATGAATTTATCCGTTATGAAACGGAAAAAACCTGGGCAAAAGCTATAGAACTTAAGAACGGCATCCGACAAGAACACAGAGGACTTGCTGATTTTACCTAAATAATAGCATGGATTTGATGATGTGATATCATAGGGAGGAGCTAAATGGTTTTGTATTTTACAGGAACAGGGAATAGTTTTTTTATTGCAAAGAAAATAGCAAATATTACAGGAGACGGACTGGTTTCCATAAATGAAAGAATTAAGAAAAATGATCTAACCGAAATAAAGGATGAGGAAATTCTAATATTTGTAGTGCCAACATATGCTTGGAGAATTCCTAAGATTGTGGAAGAATGGATTTTAAAAGTAAAATTCCGTGGGGCAAGTAAAGCTTATTTTGTGATGAATTGCGGAGACGGCATTGGAAATGCGGGAAAATATATCAGCCGGATGTGCAAACAAAAAGGTTTTGAGTACATGGGTACTGCTGAGATTATAATGCCCGAAAATTATATTGCAATGTTCAAATCACCTGGCGGCGAGGCATCGAAAAAGATTATTCATAAGGCGATTTCCCAGATTGAATATACTGCAAAAAGAATTGAACAGAGGGAAAATCTTCCGGAAAAGAAATCGAATTTATTTGATAGATTCAACAGCTCATTAACCAATCCCGCATTTTATTCATTTATTGTTAAAGCAAATAAATTTATTGCAAATGACAAATGTATCGGGTGTGGCAAATGTGAGAAAGAATGTCCGTTGAATAATATTCATCTTATAGGGAATAAACCTGTCTGGGGTAATAACTGTACTCACTGTATGGCTTGTATTTGTAAATGTCCGACGGAAGCAATTGAGTATGGAAAGAAAAGCATAGGAAAAGCACGATATCAATGTCCCATGTAGGAAAAGAATAAATTAAGAAAAGGAAAATACTTGACGATTAGACGGTATTTTCTTTTTTTGATTGAATTCCGGGGACGGACCTTGGGGTGACATATTGCAGATATTTTGATAAAAATCAGGTAAATACAGAATAAAGTATTTATTTGATTTTTTATTATTCGTGAAACCGATTGCGACTATTAAAAAAATGTGCTACTATTTATATGCTGGTAAAAATTATTTCAGAAAAGAATAATGGGTTACATTGAGAATTGTAGAAATGTAAATTACGGGGTTAATTATGAATAATAAAGATATACTTAGAATTGCTATGGAGCAATCAGCAATAGATTTTAATTGCTCCATAGAGAATTTTGTAAGCAGAGGAAATACGGTAGTAATATCAAAATTAAATAATGGAGCAAAAAAATACTATAAGAAACCGCAATTCTGCGGATTCGCATATTACGGCGGAGGATTAGTCGCATCAGTTGATGAAAGCCTTGTAGAGTTTATCAGTGCAATTATTGACAGGCATCCGGAGTATACTATTTTTGATGCACCGCAGCTGATTTTTCTTAATAAAGAGCTTGAAAAGTACGGAAAATGTGTTTGTCACATTGCAGAATTTTTTTTGCCGGATATGGAAAAGCAGGTTGATATTAATAATGATATTTATGTAAAGGTTTTATCGGAAGATGAGATTCCTCTTTTATACAAGGATGACCGATTCCATATGGCATTAGGATACGGAAGTGGTGTCAGTAAGGATGTATTGGCGGCTGTAGGATATATTGACGGAAAAATTGCCGGTGTTTCGGGAGCAAGTAATTATAGTGAAACAATGTGCAATTTAGGAGTTGATGTATTGCCTGAGTATAGGATATTAGGGGTTGCCACAACTCTTACGAAAATATTAACCGATGAAATCATAAACCGTGGAAAGGTACCGTTTTATTGCACGGCATGGTCAAATATACCATCAAAAAATAATGCCATAAAGAGTGGATATAGGACAGCATGGATTGAAATGGCTGCTGTTGACATAAATGATGCTATGAATATGATTGGAGAACATTTATGATGGAATTAGGTAGACTGCTATGTATATTAGTTATAATTTAAACATTAATTAATATTTTGGCGAAGAAATGTTAAATAAAGGAGACTAAAATGATTTATTATCATAATGATGGTCTAACAATACGGTCTATGAGATAATTTGTTTTATGGAGGAAAAATGAGACTCAAATATGTAGAACAGAGGTATAAAGACTTTTGGATGAGTATAGATGACCATGTTAATGAGTTAGGATTTCAAAATCGTGTATTTACTAAAACCGGTTACATAATGTGGGAAAATGAACTTCCTGTTGGAATCTTACATTATTGTGTTCTCTGGGACAAATTACCTTTCCTGAATTATATTTTTGTTAAAGAGGACTATCGCCATAAATCCATTGCATCGCAAGCTATGCAGCAATGGGAAGAAGATATGAAACAACAAGGATATAAGATGCTTTTAATTTCAACTCAAGTAGATGAAACAGCACAGCATTTTTATCGAAAGATAGGATATATTGATTGTGGCGGGTTATTGTTAAATAAATCCCCGTTTGAACAGCCTATGGAAATGTTTATGCAAAAAATGATTTAGGTAAAAGCATCGGATTTACTTAACACAAAGGCTATGAGCATGAACTATACTGACAAGTTTCAACTTGCGGGGGAGTAATGTTTAAAAGAAAATTACTTATAGGTGGATTATATGATATTAGAAACAGAAAGACTAATACTAACAGATTATCAATCTAAAAATTCAGATGATTTTTTTAAATTAAAGTCATGTAATGAAGTGTGGAAATATTCGACCTTCGTACCAATAAAAGAAAAAGTAAAAGCAAGAGTGCTGCTTGAAAATTTAATACATGAAGAAATAAAAGGAAATTATGTTTTTAATGCTCTTTATAAAAAGGATACTAAGGAATTTATAGGTGAAGCCGGAATAATTGGGTATATCCCTCATGCTAATCGGTGCGTGATTGGTTATAATTTATTACCGCAATATTGGAATCAAGGGTATGCTACAGAAATTACAAAACATTTGGTTAAGTATTCTTTTGAATTTTTAGAAGTTGAAAGAATAGAAGCTCTTGTATTGCAAATTAATTCGGCTTCTTGCAGGGTTTTGGAGAAAAGCGGATTTATGTTAGAAGGTATTTTAAGAAATTTCAATAAATGCGAAACAGGATATAGGAATGTATGTTATTACGGAATAATATCTTCGGATTATAAGAAATAGGGACTTTAGGGATGGACATTTTAAGGTCCGTCCCCAGAATTCCATTAAAGAGCTAATCCAATTACCGGAAGATAAGCTTAAAGCTCCGGCAAATACAAATTTAACTGCAGAGCTGCCAACCTTTGATATAACACTAAATGGTGTAAAAATTGATAACAGCAAAAGGTTATATCCGTTTATCGTATATAATGATATTATATGACGGTGTACTGGTTGTGCATTATGCTGGTATGCTTCATGATATTTACACGTATTCAACTATGGATACAAAAGATCATGCTCATGAAGGAGCTGCTATGGCAAGGGAGATATTATCCTCGCTGCAAATTTTTACTGATGATGAGATTGTGACGATTTGCAATGCAATATATAATCATAGTAGTAAGGGCAGTAAACATTCGCCTTTTGATGAGGTGTTAATTGATGCTGATGTTTTGCAGCATTGCTTATACAACCCTCTAATTAATGTTGCAGAACATGAAAAACAAAGGTATGAAGCTCTCAAATCAGAATTCGGTTTAATGTAGGGTATGAGCATAATGCGTAGTGTTCAAACTTCAGTCTTCAGACTTAAACAAATAGATATTTATAAGGGAGACCAACTATAGATAATTTCGGGCTAAATGAAAAGAACATAATTCAAAAACAATTATAGGAGAAATATAAGGATAAATGGGGTACTTGAAAAATTATAACATACAACATGAAAAATTGTGTAAAACCTTACAACTTGGAGATCTAATTCT
>DAIMMU010000148.1:0-6359 GCA_036720515.1 Sedimentibacter sp. | reverse complement strand
GGTAAGCTTTCCGCTTTCATGCTGCTTTTCGATTGCTTTCAGTCCGCCGCCTGATCTTATATTTTCATTTAATTCTCTAAGCTCTGCTAATTTGTCACTTGGCAAGTTGTTACCTCCTATCAAAGTTTTATCCTTTTATATATTAGTAAATTTTATTAATAAAGTCAACCTTTATCAATTTGTTTCGACTGTCAAAGTATATTATATTATTAGTCAATTGTCAATTAAATATTGGATTTATGGTATCTATCTGTACTATTTCGGTAATTGGCATCTCATATTAGTCAGGTTATGTACATATATATAAGTAAGTAAATTTTATTGTAATGCGTATATTAAATTGTTGTAATGTGAATTAGAAAGGTGTGATTTCGTGTATAGAAGACATAACAGGAATATACCATATGTGGCTAAAAATAAAATAGTTAAAAAAGCCGAGGCAGTTCCACAGCCGCCGTTGCTAAATGAAAATCAGCTAAATGAAGTGGGCCCCCCCGTAGAAACAGGTTTTGTAAATGTGATTGTAAACACTGCCTTAGGTGCATTGCCGGTACATGATGCCGTTGTTACATTGTATGTAACGGACCAAGAGGGAAATGAAGAGGCATTGTACCACATTGTTACGGATATAAGCGGAAAAGTTCCTATGATGACACTTCCGGTGGTATACAATCCGCAAAATCCTTCCGAAAGCTTACAGTATTTTTTCTCAACATATAATTTAAGAGTGCAAGCAATCGGTTATTACACTCAAAATATTATCGATATACGGGTTTTCCCTGATACCGCAACTAATTTTACAGTAACGCTCATACCTGTGAGACAGGGAGGCGATGAGGATGAGGGCAGTCGGACTATTGTAATACCACCAAGCCCGGTTGATATTTCCAATGAGTGAGGAGGTTATTATGAGTATTCAAATTCCAGGATTAACACATGTTGTTATACCCGATTCCATCACAGTGCACTTAGGAGAACCTTCGGAACCGGCTGAAAATATAACGGTCCCGTTTATAGACTATGTTAAAAATGTTGCATCCAGCGAAATATATCCTACATGGCCTGAAGCTTCATTAAGAGCTAATATTTATGCCATTATATCCATTGCATTAAATCGAATATATACCGAATGGTATCGTTCAAGAGGATATAATTTTGACATTACCAATACTACTCGATATGATCAGGCTTATGTAAAAGACAGAGGCATATTTGATTCCATAGACAGAATTGTAAATGAAATATTTAATGAATATATTGTAAGGCAGGGCAGAATTGAGCCTCTTTATGCATCATTTTGCGATGGACGAATCGCCCAGTGCGAGGGAATGTACCAATGGGGCACCGTAGATTTGGCAGGTCAGGGAATGGTTCCATATGATATTCTTAAGTACTATTATGGTGAAGATATCAATATCAATACCGATACACCCGTTGTAAATTTTCAGGAAACTTATCCGGGTACATCTTTAAGTCTCGGTGATACCAATCAATATGTACTTATCGCAAAGATGTCCTTAAATACAATATCCTCAAATTATCCCGCGATACCAAAAATATCACCGATCAATGCCACCTTTGATGAAAGTATGGAAGCTGCGGTCAGAGAATTTCAAAATATTTTCAATCTTCCGGAAACAGGTATTATTGATAAAGCAACATGGTATGAAATCAGGAAGATATATGTATCGGTAAGAAGGCTTGCGGAGCTGTCGTCCCAGGGAATGTTAATCAGCGATGTACCCGAAGATATTACAGATATAGAAGGAGGTTTAGTGGTTCCTAAGGTGCAATTGGTTCAGTATTTTTTGAATGTTTTGTCTGCTTATTATCAGTCCATTCCGGCAGTGGATATTGACGGTATTTTAGGACCTAATACAAGAGCGGCCATAATCGAATTTCAAAAAACCATGAATTTGCCTTCAACAGGTATGCTTGATGATGGAACATGGAATGCAATGTACGATAGTGTACTTGGAATATTAAGAGAGCTGCCACCCACAGCTATAGCGCTGCCTGCCTTTCTTTACCCCAATGTAATTTACAGAGAAGGGGTAACAGGACCCGGTGTATTTGTTATACAGGAGTTATTGGCATATATTTCAACTGTGGTTCCGTCAATACCTCGTGCGGAACCGGACGGCATATTCGGTCCCGAAACAACAGCTGCCGTAAAAGCTTTTCAGAGAATGAACGGTCTTGAAGCAAACGGAATTGTTGCCGAAGAGACATGGAACAGAATTGTGAGAGTTTACAGGGATTTAAGATTCGGAGAAGTAAGAGCACCAGGCCAATTTCCGGGTACCAATATCCAATAATGAAAGAAAGGTGATACTATGAGTATTCCGAGTATTCCGGATATAGATGTATACATTCCGCCGTCTGAGCTTCCCCATACAATCGTGCCTTTTCCTCTTTATATAACCGTACATTTGGGGGCTCCCGACGAAGAAGCAATGAATGTTACGGTGCCGTATTTAGATTATATCAAAAATGTAGCTTCCAGTGAATTGTATCCAACATGGCCGGAAGAAGCTCTGAGAGCAAATATTCATGCTATTACATCAATTGCGATGAACAGAATATTTACGGAATGGTACAGAGGAAGGGGCTATGATTTTGATATTACAAATACAACTCAATATGACCAGGCTTATGTTCACGAAAGGGGTATTTTTGACAGCATTTCTCAAATTGCAAATGAAGTTTTTGATGAATACATTACGAGAGAAGGTCGCATAGAGCCATTGTTTGCAACTTTTTGCGACGGAAGAATTTCTCAGTGCAACGGAATGTATCAATGGGGCTCTGTTGATTTGGCAAACCAAGGCTATTCAGCACTTGAAATCTTAAAATATTATTATGGAGATGATATAGTAATAGTTGAAAATACTGCGATGGGAGGAGTTACGGAAACCTATCCCGGCGAGCCTTTAGAATTAGGGGATTCAGGTATAAGTGTTTTTAGAATGCAGTATTCATTGTCAAGAATATCTGACAACTTCCCTTTAATTCCAAGAGTTGAGATAACTGGATATTTTGATGAAAGTACTGAAAATGCCGTAAGAGTATTTCAGAATGTATTCAATTTACCTGTAACAGGGGTTGTTGACAGCGATACCTGGTACCGAATCCGATATATTTATATTGCAGTTACCAGCCTATCCCAGCTTGTGTCAGAAGGGCTTTCATATGAAGAGCTTCAGCGCCTTTATGCAAGTATTATATTGGAAGGCGGTGATAGACCTATAGTACCGTATATTCAATATTTTCTTAATGTTGTCTCACAAAGATACAACAGCTTAAATCCTATTGAGGTAAGCGGCTTTTTCGGTCCGGAAACTACGGCAGCAGTAAGAGAATTTCAAATTCTCATGGGCTTAAACCCTACCGGAGTTGTAGACCAGGAAACATTGAATTATTTATATTGGAATGCTTATTCAATACTTACGGCAACCCCTGTGGAGGAAATCCGATTACCCTTGCTTCCCGACCCCGGCGTAGTCTTGGCTGAAGGAATGGGTTCCGAATATCCGCGAATTCTTATTCTTCAAATAATGCTGAATACTCTATCCGCCATACATCCTGAAATTATTCCTGTTGAAATTGACGGTATTTATGGTCCCGATACAGCCGCCGCGGTTATATTCTTGCAAAGCCTTTATGGTCTGCCTGCAACAGGTGTTGTTGATGAAGAAACATGGAACATAATAAGTGAGGCTTATCAGTCATATTTAGTTGAGCTGCCTGATGAAGGCACATAATTATAAAGCGGCAGTCATATCAGTATATTTTAATTCTGAATATGTGCTGCTATATTTGAAAAATGAATGAAACGGAGGTTATTATGGTTAAAGAATTGAATTATAACACAAATATAATTTTGGAAATACAAAACTACCTCATTAATATAAGGAGCATACACCCTTCATTACCTACATTATATCCTACCGGAGTGTATGATGCCCAAACGCGTAAAGCAGTTCATGAATTTCAGAATATAAAGGGGCTTCCTGCAACAGGAAGTGTTGATATTTTAACATGGAATGAGTTAATACGCGAAAATGACGAGCATGTGAAAAGAAATCATAAGCCGGGCAAGATGCCCGTAGCTACACACGATTTTGAAGATGTTAAAAGAGGAGACGAGAGGGATATAGTGTATGCAATAAAAATTATGCTGAATAGTTTCTATAAAAGATATTCAAATTACCACAAGTTGGAAATCACAAACTTATATAATATGGAAACAGAAGAAGCGGTAATAATGTTTCAGCAAAGAAGCATGCTGCCGGTAACGGGAATAATTGATAAAAGCACATGGAATACCTTGGTAAAAATATACGATAGCTGCAGGCTGTATAAATAATTTTACTATTGACAATTATTGTACTTTTGGTAAAATATACTTAGCACTCAACGCTTTAGAGTGCTAACAGCACAATATATCATATTGCTCAGGCAATTAATTTTTACATAGGAAGGGAAGAAAAAATGGCAAAAAAACAATTTAAATCAGAATCCAAACGACTTCTGAACTTAATGATTAATTCCATTTACACACACAAGGAAATATTTTTAAGAGAGATTATTTCAAACGCTAATGATGCAATCGACAAAAGCTACTATATGTCTCTTACAGACAGTGGTATCGAGTTTAACAAGGATGACTTTTATATAAGAATTACGCCAAATGAAGAGAACAGAACTTTAACCGTATCCGACACCGGAATCGGGATGTCAAAGGAAGAGCTTGATTCAAATCTTGGAATCATAGCAAAAAGCGGTTCCTTTGATTTTAAAGAAAACAATGAAGCCAAGGACGGCGTAGACATAATAGGTCAATTTGGTGTGGGATTTTATTCTGCATTCATGGTTGCCGAAAAAGTTACGGTTATCAGCAAAAAATTAGGGTCTGATGAAGCTTTTAAATGGGAATCCGAAGGAGCAGACGGATATACAATCGCTCCTTGCGAAAAAGACAAAGCGGGAACCGACATAATTATGAAAATCAAAAAAAATTCAGAAGACGAGAATTATGATGAATTCCTTGATGTTTACAACATAAAATCCTTGGTTAAGAAATATTCTGATTTCATTAAATATCCCATTAAAATGATGATAAAAAAAAGAAAGCTTAAAGAGGGAGCCGACAATGAATATGAAGAATATTTCGAAGATGAAACATTAAACAGCATGGTTCCCATCTGGAGAAAAAACAAAAGCGAGCTTAAAGAAGAGGATTATGAAAACTTCTACAGAGAAAAACATTTCGGATATGAAAAGCCTTTGAAATATACTCATGTAAGCGCGGAAGGATTAGTTAGCTACAATGCAATATTGTATATTCCCGCAAGAGCACCTTTTGATTTCTACACAAAGGAATATGAAAAAGGTCTTGAGCTTTATTCCAACGGTGTTTTGATTATGAATAAATGCGGCGATTTACTGCCTGACTATTTCGGCTTTGTACAGGGTTTGGTAGATTCAGCCGATTTTTCCCTTAATATTTCAAGAGAAGTGCTGCAGCATGACAGACAGCTTCAGTTTATCGCCAAGAAAATTAAAGAAAAAATTAAAAGCGAGCTATTGTCAATGTTAAAGGACGAAAGGGAAGGCTACGAGAAATTCTTCCAAAGTTTCGGCAGAACTTTAAAATACGGTTTGTACAGCGAGTGGGGTGCAAACAAAGAAGAACTGCAGGATTTAATAATGTTTTATTCGTCCTTAGACAAAAAGTTAGTAACCCTTGATGAATATGTTTCAAGAATGAAAGAAGACCAAAAATATATTTATTACGCGGCAGGAGAAAGTGTTGACAAGTTATCTAAGCTTCCTCAGGCAGAGCTGATTTCAGACAAGGGATATGAAATTCTTTACTTCACCGATGAAATTGACGAATTTGCAATAAAGGTTCTCCTAAATTACAAAGATAAGGAGTTTAAGAATATATCAAGCTCCGATCTTGATATCAAAACTGAAGAAGATGATACCGACAAGGAAGAAAATAAGGACTTATTCGCTTTCATGAAGGAATCCTTAGACGGAAAGATTAAGGAAGTAAGAGCATCCAAAAGGCTAAAAACCCATCCTGTATGCCTTGCCACTGACGGAGAAGTATCTATAGAAATGGAAAAGGTATTAAATGCGATGCCAGACAATCCTACCGACATACATGCAGAAAAAATCCTTGAAATCAACACTAAGCATCCGATGTTTGACAAATTGACAAATGCTTATGACAATGACAGGGAAAAGCTTAAAAAGCTTGCAAGGGTTTTATACAATCAGGCACTGCTTATAGAAGGGCTTACCATCGAAGACCCTGTACAATATGCAAATGATATATATGAATTGAT
>DAIMMU010000147.1:0-6395 GCA_036720515.1 Sedimentibacter sp. | reverse complement strand
TATAAAAGCAATTAAACCATTTGGAGGCAAAAATGTATTATGAATATATGCCCTATTTACACAAGAATAATATGATGAATATTAGATTAAAAAAATTTGAAAATATTGAATTAAATGAAGTAGGGTATTTAAAGGTCAATGTCTTTCGATATGTGCGAAGAACTCCGATTGCAAACGCATTTATTAGAGTATCAAAACTTACCATTAGCGGTTCATATAATGAAGACGGTTCAGGAGTTTATATAGATACCAATGTATCGGATGAAAATGGTTCTGTTCCGGCTTTTGAACTGCCTGTTTTAAAAAGTGAAAATGAACTTTATATAGTATCCGTTCAAGCAGACGGCTATCATGTTGCTTATGTAATCGATGTTCCTATTTATCCCGATATAACAACCACTTATGATATATATTTACGACACTATACTTTCAGCGGTGAACCTGATTATGAATTTATATTGAAGCCGCAAATACCGCGGCATGAAATAGTCCCTGGTATATTTAATTAAACAAGGCTTCCATTTTTATGGCTAAAATGGAAGCTTTATTACATATAAAATCAAGGATAGTACACTAAAACTCTTAAGTTCCGCAAAAGGTTTTATATTTGCAAAGTGACGGTGACGGCAGCTCTGCGTATTCAGCCTGATCGGAGGTATGTGCAAATGGTTTAGACAAAACGTTTATTAATCGTTCCATTACGCTGTAATCACCTTTATCATCCGCTGCCGATAGTGCCTCCTCCACTCTATGGTTGCGAGGTATAACCGCAGGATTTGAACTTCTCATTAATTGAAATGATTCTTCTTTCGATTGATTTTGTCTTAAAAGACGTTTCTGCCATGTATTATACCAATTTTTGAATTCAGCGCTCTCATACATTGTCATACTTTCCGATTTATTGAAAGTAAGCTTAATAAAAGTATTTGTATAGTCTTCATTATTATTATGCATCATATTAAGAAGCTCTTCAATAAGCCTTTCATCTTCAACTTCTTCATTAAATATTCCTAATTTCGAGCGCATGCCGGAAAGCCAGTAATTACGATACATATCATAAAATTCACTGACCGCTTCTTTGGCAACTATAATTGCCTGCTCTTTGTTTTCATGAATAAGAGGCAAAAGAGTTTCTGCGAACCTTGATAGATTCCATACGGCAATTTCAGGCTGATTTTTATAGGCATATCGGCCATATGTATCTATAGAACTGAAAACCGTATCCGGATTATAATTATCCATGAAAGCACAGGGACCATAATCAATTGTTTCACCGCTTATTGCCATATTATCCGTATTCATAACGCCGTGTATGAATCCTATAAGCTGCCATTTCGCAATCAATGATGCCTGCCTTTTAATTACTTCCTTCAGAAAATTCAAATATGTTTCTTTCTTTGCAATTTCTTTATAATGCCTGTCAATGGTATAATCAGCTAACTGTCTTAAATTTTCCGCAGTCCCGAAATAAGAAGCATATGCAAATGTCCCCACACGAATATGGCTTCCCGCCACACGGGTTAAAATCGATCCTTTTAGTATATCTTCCCTTATTACAGGCTCTCCTGTCGTAACAACCGCTAAGCTTCGTGTTGTAGGAATATTAAGATTATACATTGCTTCGCTAATAATATATTCACGAAGCATTGGACCAAGCGCGGCTCTTCCGTCTCCTCCCCGCGAATACGGAGTTCTTCCCGAACCTTTTAACTGTATATCATACTTTTCGCCTGCAGGAGTAACTTGTTCTCCTAAAAGCATGGCTCTCCCGTCACCCAGCATTGCAAAATAACCGAATTGATGACCGGCATAGGCTTGGGCGATAGGTACAGAGCCTTTTGGCAGGTTGTTTCCCGAAAGATAGGATACTCCTTCATCGCTTTTAAGTTCCTCTGTATCCAGCCCTAAATATTCAGCCAAATTGTTGTTTAAAACAACTAATTTAGGTGAGCGTACTTTGTTTAAATTTATTTTCGAATAAAAAAATTCCGGTAAATCAGCATAACTGTTTTCTAATTTCCATCCTTTAGTCATAATATCAAAACTCCTTTAAAGTATTTTTGCAATCCTTATTATTCTCTGTATCATATCGCAGGAATATGCATCAAATTTGTTTTTTCCTTTCGTCGCACAAATTTGGCATTCTTTGCGTTTGACCTACCAGCCATTCCTGCTTCGCTATCGCTTGCAGCAATGGGGTTAGGTCATATCACAGTCTCCGCACGCAAATTTATTTGCTCCTTTCAGTCGCATAAATTTGGTGCTCGTTGCGTTTGACCTACCAGCCATCTGTTCTTCGCTATCGCTCGAACATATGGGGTTAGGTCATAAAAAAAACTATACAGAAATACCGCATAGTTTTATACTTTTTATTTGCGAGGAATTTGTTCGATGCATTTTTTGAAAACGTCAAACCATTGTATTGCAACATATTATTTGCCTATTCCGTTCTCGCGGGCATAGTAAAAAAGATATTGCTGCGCAAAACCTGAAAATTCTCCAAATTTATTTTCCGCAAATTTTCTTATATCCGCATCCTTCGTATCTTTGCTTACATACAATGTCTGCATTACTCTTCTGACCCAAACATCAACGGGAAAAGTATTAAAATGCCTCATAGAAAACAATAAAATGCAGTTTGCAACCTTGTCCCCAATTCCTACATAAGATTTAAGATAAGACAGTCCCTCATCGTAGCTCATGTTTTTGATATTGTAAATTTGGTCGCTTTCATTCATAAACCTAACAGCAGCTTCCTTTATCCTTGGAGCTCTGAATCCTGCCTTACATTCCAAGATTTTTTCAACGGGGGCGGATGACAAGCTTTCTGCGGTTGGAAAACTATAATAGTCCTTACCTCTGTAATTGCCGATATAATCTCCAAAGGAAGCGCTTAAATTTTCAATAACCTTCTTAATCATGGGGATTCTGTTGTTTGCTGAAATCATAAATGAAATCATTATTTCCCATTCATCCTGGTTTAAAATTCTTATTCCTTCGCCGAATTTTATAGCTTCTGCCATAACATCATCCGTATTTACCGTTTTTTTAATTGCACCGTAATCAGTGTCAAAATCGAAATAATTAATTATAGTATTTTCAAAATCATCTATATTTATGTTGTTAAATTCAACGGTGCTTCCTTTCTGGAGAACATTTATAACCTTATTCTTTACAACTCCTGTATAGGAGCCATCCTCTTCCTTATTCCATCTGAAGCATTGTCCGCAATCAAAAATATGAGTTGAATTAAAATCCTTAACATCATAAGCAATGATTTTATTATCATTTTTTTTAATATTCATTTTTCCCCGCCTATAAATATTCAATAAAGCTTCCGAACCCGTAGCTTTTTGCCTTTTCAATGAGTTCCTCGCTGTCTTCTGTCTTTCCATCAAACTCTAATATTTTACCCGAAAAATAATATCCCATTGCAATTCTGTATTCATTTTTCGTAACATCGGGCAATAAATTAAAAAACTCCCTGCATTCAGATATTCTGTTGTTGTAATAATCAGAAACAGCATAAATCAGTTCAATAGTTACTTTATTGTAATCCTTTTTATAATATGAATCTATGGTGCTTTTAGCTTCATTTAATATTTCGTTGGCTTTTTCCGTATCGCCGCTGAAATACATGCTTAAGAGCAGATTATGATAATATACAACCTGCCAGTTGGGAGGTATTTTTTTAACTTTTTCATTCAATATACTTATTGCTTCGTCAAATCTGCCGGCATATAACAGCCCCGTTGTTTTTTGAATATAATTGATATTCTTTTCATTTGCTGATTGAAACTTCAATAAAAGCTTATCAATCTCAGCAATATATTTTTGAGGGCTTTTTTCAACATATAAAAGCTTGTTAAACAGTTCAACCTGTTTTTCTAATTTTTTTCTTCTGCTAAATGCATAAAGAAAATAAGCTGCTAATAAAATAAAAATAGGTAACATTTTTTCTCCTTGGTCAATTGTAGATTTAAAGCTTTAACTTAGCTAAAGCCTCTGCCAATGCAGTATTAATATTTTCATCTTGTTTTTTATTTTGTGTAGACAAATATTTGGATGCTTCCTTTTTAGAAATTGACGTACTTTCATTTTCTTTTCTTTTGTTAAATGCAGATAATTTTTCTCTGAAGCCGCACTTGCATACAAATATTTTTCCGTCACCTTCTCCCTTAAGTTCCAACTTTTTGTGGCAGTTAGGGCATCTTGCATTTGTAACCTGAGAAATTCCTTTTCTAAATCCACATTCTCTGTTTTGACACACTAACATAGTCCCTTTTTTACCGTTTACTTCTAAAAGGTAATTTCCGCAGTCCGGACATTTTTCTCTTGTTTCATTGTCATGTACAAATTTTTTGTCACTGTTTTTAATTTCTTTTATAATTAATTTTGTGTAATTAATCATATTATTTAAAAATTCATTTTTGTTTAAATTACCTTTTGCAATCTCATTTAAATTCTGCTCCCACTCTGCGGTCAAAACAGGCGATTTTAAATCTGCGGGAGCTAAATCCAGCAGCTGTCTTCCTTTAGATGTAGTATAAATGTATTTATCTTTTTTTTCAATAACAAAGCTGTTAAATAATTTATCGATTATATCAGCTCTTGTCGCAACAGTTCCGAGACCTCCTGTTTCACCGATCGTTCTTTTTAATTCCTTATCAGCATTTTTCATAAATCTTACGGGGTTTTCCATGGCAGACAGCAAAGTTGCTTCTGTAAATCTTGCTGGAGGCTTTGTTTCTCCCGCAGTTTTCTTTATGGAAGAAAGCGACAGTTCTCTGCTCTTATTAAGCTTATTTAATTCGTCCAAAGGATAATCATCAAGTTCGTCCTCTTCTTCGTAATTGCCGTATATTTCCTTCCAGCCCATGGACAATGTAATTCTCCCCCGCGAGATGAATTCTTCATTGTTAATTTTTGCTGATACGGTTATTTTCTCATATTCATAAGGCTTTGATAAAACTGCAAAAAATCTTTTTACAACCAAGTCATATATTTTTCTTTCTCTGTCCGACAAATCGGTTAGGATAACAGTTTGTTCCGTTGGTATAATGGCATGATGGTCGGAAACCTTTGAGTTGTTGACAAAATTTTTATCAGCCTTAATAGGACCTGAACTTATCCTAAATCCAATTTTGGAGTAAGGACCAACACTTGCAGCTTTTACTCTGTCTTTTAACGTTTCCACTATGTCATCTGTTAAGTACCTGGAATCGGTTCTTGGATATGTCAGCACCTTATGACGCTCATATAAAGACTGCATTACCGACAATGTTTCCTTTGCGGAAAAATCGTATAATTTATTAGCATCTCTTTGCAGCTCAGTTAAATCATATAAAAGAGGTGCATAAGTTAATGCTTTGTTTTTAGATATATTTGTAATTTCTATTTTTTTATTCTTAATGCTGTTTATAATATTTTCACATTTTTCATTATTAAATGTCCTATAGTCATTATTTTTATCATGCCATGTAAATTTAAAGCCACCTGCCAAAGCCTCAATGCCATAATACTTTACCGGTTTAAAATCCCTTATTTCATCTTCCAATGCTGCAATCATTGCGACAGTCGGCGTCTGCACCCTGCCGCAGGAAAGTTGGGCGTTGTATTTAGATGTTAACGCCCTTGTTGCATTAATACCGACAATCCAATCGGCTTCAGAGCGCGCCAAAGCAGAGGCATAAAGATTTTCATACAATCTGCCATCCTTCAGGTTATTAAATCCATCTTTGATTGCTTTATCCGTTACCGACGAAATCCACAGTCTTTTTAAAGGTTTTTTAACATCCGCCTTTTCTATTATCCATCTTGCAACCAATTCACCTTCTCTTCCTGCATCGGTTGCAATTACAATTTCTTTTACATCACTTCGAAGCATAAGATTTTTAACAGCATTATACTGCTTCCTTGTTTGTTTAATTACTTCTGTATTCATTTTTCTTGGGATTATGGGCAAATCCTCCAATTCCCAGCGCGCATATTTTGAATCGTAGCTTTCCGGGTCTGCCAATGTTACCAAGTGCCCCAAGGCCCAGGTAACAATATATTTACTTCCTTCTACAAAACCGCTGCCTGACTTATTACAATTTAAAACCCTTCCCAAATCCCTGCCTACAGAAGGTTTTTCCGCTAAAACTAATATCATATTTCTTTCCTTTGCTTTTTTCTTTATTGTACCATAATAAGTCAAATTAATAAATTATATTTTTAAAATAGACGCTTTTAAGTGCTTAGCATTTATTTATACATCAATTCTCTTTTCTTATTAGTTCTAAGCAAACTTTAAGTGCATCTTCTTCTGTATACACGTCAGGAATATCCCCTCTTTCCACATTTGAACTCCCGTCAGTGTTGAATCCCATAAATGGGAAGTATCGAACAATCAT
>DAIMMU010000146.1:4855-6542 GCA_036720515.1 Sedimentibacter sp. | reverse complement strand
AGGAGTATATTTATGAATATAAAAAACTTGCTCAAAGAGATGGAACACTTAAGCTACACAGGAGAGGACAATATAGAAATAACAGGCATTACCAACGATTCAAGAAAGGTAAACAAAAAAGATGTATTTGTGGCAATTAGAGGTTATACGGATGACGGTCACAAATTTATAGAAAATGCTTTAAAAAACGGGGCATCAGCCGTTATATGCGAAAATATTCCTGAAAATGTAAAAGGGAAAGGCAATTTTATTTTAGTTAAATCGCCCAGAGAATCAATGGCAAAGGCTGCTAATATTATTTTCGGAAGACCTTCGGAAAAAATGAATATTATCGGAGTTACGGGAACTAACGGCAAAACCAGCACTACATATTTATTAAAAGGTATTTATGATTATTTGGGTGAGAAATCAGGAATAATAGGAACGATGGGTGTTCTTGTGGATACCGAAAAAATCAAGGTTGACAACACAACACCCGAAGCATCCGATATACAGCATTACTTATCGATGATGCTGAAAAAGGATATCTCTCATTGTTTTATGGAGGTTTCTTCTCATGCGCTTGACCTGAACAGAGTGGATGATGTTCGGATAGATGTGGGTATTTTCACCAATGTTACAAGAGATCACTTGGATTTCCATAAAACTATGGAAAATTATTATCAGGCAAAGAAAAAGTTATTTCATTTAACAAAAGTTAACAACATAATAAATGTGGATGATCCATATGGCGGCAGACTTTATAAGGAGCTTGTTTCCGAAGGTGTCAAGGCAATATCCGTAGGTATTGAAAATAAAGCAGACATAAAAGCTTCAAACTTAAAAACAACCATGAAAGGAACAACCTTTGACCTTGATATATTTGGAACAAAAAGTATTGTCCATGTAAATACACCCGGAACATTCAGTGTTCTTAATTCACTTGGAGCTTTCGGAGCAGCATATGTGTCAGGCGTAAATATAGACAGCATAATTGAAGCATTAGCACAAATAAAGGGAGTTACGGGAAGATTTGAAATTTTAGACAATAAATTGGACTGTACAATTATTCTTGACTTTGCTCATACCCCGGACGGTCTTCAGAAGGTTATGGATACAATAAACGAATTTGCCGAAGGAAGAAAAATTGTGATGTTTGGGGCAGGCGGAGAAAGAGATTTGGCAAGACGCGCTCCTATGGGAGAAATTGCAGGAAAATATTGTGATTTAAGCATACTTACATCAGATAATCCAAGATTTGAGGATCCTTATGAAATATGTATGGAGATAGCCAAAGGTGTTGAAAAATACAAGGGTGAATATAAAATAATCATTGAGCGCGATGAAGCCATAAAATATGCTATTGACAACTGTAAAAGCAAAGATGTAATATTGTTAGCGGGAAAATCTACAGAGCCTTACCAGGATATGGGGACGGAAAAAGTACCGTACGATGAAACAATGATTGCAAAAAAGGCAATAAAAGAAACAGAGAAAAAACGAGGGATTTAAGGTATGGGGACACACCTATATCAAGGAAAGGGGACACACCTCTAATACTAATATCGGGATAGTCTATGAGGGTAAGAGGAATGTCCCCGAATATGTGGGGACACAAGGAAAGGGGACACACCTCTAATATCGGGATAGTCTATGGGGCAGGAGGAATGTCCCCGGATATGCGTCTATGGGGCAGGAGGAATGTCCC
>DAIMMU010000146.1:0-4755 GCA_036720515.1 Sedimentibacter sp. | reverse complement strand
GAGGAATGTCCCCGGATATGCAAATTAGGATAAGGAGTTAATCATGCAAGGCAACGGACAAATAATAAGAGTTATAATAGTATCCTTTTTAATAGCACTGTTTTTAGGACCGGTCGTAATTCCGATCTTAAAGCGTCTTAAAGTAGGACAAAGTATCCGGGAGGACGGACCCAAAAGTCATTTCGGCAAGACGGGAACCCCTACAATGGGCGGTATAATTATTATATTTGCAATTCTGATTGCAGTTTTGACCAGCAGGTTTTTTGAGCCGGAAGTATGGGCGGTAATATTTTTTATGCTGGGATTTGGGGCAATCGGATTTATAGATGATTATATAAAGGTAGTATTAAGAAGAAACTTGGGGCTTCGGGCATACCAAAAAATTATCGGACAGCTGATTTTTTCTGTTCTGCTTGCATGGTACGGCTCAAAATACAGCGCCATGGGTACTACATTGATGATTCCTTTTGTTAACATACATATTGATTTAGGGGTTTTGTACATACCTTTTATCACCTTTTTCACAGTAGGGATGGTAAATGCCGTGAATCTGACAGATGGTCTGGACGGACTTAATACCGGGGTAACTTTGATAGTTATGGCTGCCTTCAGCCTTATTGCCAACAGCTTAATAGAAGAAAACCAAATATACGAAGGAATCTCATTGGTAAGTGCCGCAGTTTCAGGTGCCTGCCTGGGATTCTTAAAGCATAATGCAAATCCTGCCAAAGTATTTATGGGAGACACGGGCTCCCTGGCTTTAGGAGGGGCTGTTGCGGCTGTTGCTGTACTGTCAAACACCGTTTTATATATACCCATAATCGGCGGTATATATTTTGCCGAAGCGCTGTCGGTGATTATTCAAGTTCTCCATTATAAAAGAACAAAACGCAGGGTGTTTAAAATGGCACCCATTCATCATCATTTTGAAATGTGCGGCTGGAAGGAAAAAAAGGTTGTGGCAGTATTTTGGATAGCAACCTTAATATTAGCATTCATAGGTATTTATTCAATATAACAACATAAAATTATAATGGGCTTTTTTAGGAAAGAAGGTAAAGGATGAAAAATATACTTGTGGTAGGACTCGGAGTTTCGGGCATTGCATGCATAAAAGGATTAAATAAGCTAAATGCAAAAATTTATGCATTTGATGAATTGTCTGAAGAGGATTTAAAAGAACGGCTAAAAGAAGTAGAAGGTATTGATGTAAAATATTTCTTCGGAAATAAGGAAATTGAAAAAATAGATTTTGAAAAATTAGACTTTGCTATAAAAAGTCCCGGTATAAAATATGAAGTACCCATAATTGAAGAGCTTATCAGAAATAATGTAGAAATAATAAGTGACATAGAAGCGGCTTATATGGTAACAAATGCACCGATAGTTTCCATAACGGGAACTAACGGGAAAACAACTACAACAACTCTCATCGGCGAAATGGTGAAAGAAAGCGGGAAAACATGCAAGGTAACAGGAAATATAGGTTTCGGAATGTTTAATGATGCATTAAATGCAAAAAAAGAAGATATTCTTGTGGCTGAGGTAAGCAGCTTCCAGTTAGCCGGCACAAGGAAATATAAGCCTCACATAAGCGTATTGACTAATATTACTCCTGACCACATGGATTACCATCACACACTGCAAAACTACATAGATACTAAGTTTAAAAATGTAATCAATCAGGATGAAAATGATTATGCAATACTTAATTATGAAGACGAAATTATTAGAAATTATTCGGATAATATAAGGGCTAAAAAAATCTTTTTCAGCTCCGACAGAATATTAGAGGATGGAATATTTGCTTACAAGGATCAGATGGTTTATAAAACCGCAAGCAGCACAGAATTTATAATTAACACAAAAGAAATATTTATTCCCGGAAAACATAATTTGGAGAATGCAATGGCCGCTTCAGGTGCCGCCTTAGCATTGGGAATAAATACCGATGTAATAGCAAAGGTTTTGAAGGAATTTAAGGGTGTTGAGCACCGCCTTGAATTTACCGGTGAATACAACAAGGTTAAATTTTACAATGATTCCAAAGGAACAAATCCGGATGCTTCAATTAAGGCTGTCCAGGGAATCGAAAAACCTATTGTTCTGATAGCAGGAGGCTATGATAAAAAGTCATTGTACGATGATTTTATCAAAGCTTTTGACAACAAGGTAAAAGCTTTGATTTTACTTGGTCAGACTGCTGATGATATAGAAGTATGTGCCAAAAAATATGGCTTTGAGAATATATACAGAGTTAAATCAATGGATGAAGCTGTGAAAAAAAGCTTTGAATTGGCTGAAGAGGGAGACAATGTCGTGTTATCTCCCGCGTGCGCCAGCTGGGGAATGTACCCTAATTATGAAGTCAGAGGCAGAGATTTTAAAGAAAGGGTAAATTATTATGGAGGAAACTTTAAAAAAAGCTAAGGCAAGGACTATAGACTGGGTATTGGTTTTTATAATAGTTTTGCTGGTTTTGTTTGGGTTTTTAATGGTTTATAGTTCCAGTTATCCCGACGGATATTACAAATATGGAGGAGACCCGTTTTATTTTTTGCGCAAGCAAGTTGTAGCAGCTGGTATAGGGCTTGTGGGCATGATATTTTTTGCAAATCTTCCATACATAATATATAAAAAATTCAACAAGCTGATATTGATTGTATGTTTTGTTTTAGCCATGCTGACGGTTGTAATGGGAATTGCATCAAACGGTGCTCAAAGGTGGATAGTAATAGGGGGTATGTCCCTGCAGCCATCTGAAATCATAAAAATCGGCGGCGTGCTTTACATGGCTGATTACTTCAGCAGAAGAAGAAAAGACTTGCCGACATTTTTCAAAGGATTTATTCCTTCATTAGGATATATAGGATTTTTTTGCGGATTAATAGCAATTCAGGATGACCTTAGCACTGCCGTAATATTGGGAGGAACACTGATGGTTATGTTCTTTTGCTCCGGAGCTAAAATAAGCCATCTGTTGATGCTTGTTATTTTAGCCGCTGCAGGAATTGCCGTATTGATAGCAACCCAAACATACCGCATAACAAGAATAATTGTATTTTTTGATCCATTTAAATATCCGCTGGATGAAGGCTATCAAATCATAAATTCATTGTATGCCTTAGGTACGGGGGGACTTTTTGGAATGGGAATAGGAAAAAGCAGACAAAAGTTTTTCCATTTGCCCGAAGCATACAACGATTTTATTTTTTCAATAATAGGCGAAGAGCTCGGCTTTGTGGGATGCGTGTTTTTAATGTTGGGTTTTGTGGTTTTTGCATGGAGAGGACTTAGAATTTCCATGAACACGGATGACTTTTTCGGCAGCCAGGCGGCACTTGGTTTAACCGTATTAGTATTGGTGCAATTTATTATTCACATAGCGGTTGCAACATCATCAATGCCCCCGACGGGAAGAGCGCTGCCATTTATCAGTGCAGGAGGGTCTTCACTGATGTTTTTATTGTGCTCCATGGGAATTTTGTTAAATATATCGAAGTATTCAAATACTTATAGGGAATAAAGGGATGGTATTATAAATGAGAGTTTTGATAACAGGCGGAGGTACCGGAGGTCACATTAATCCGGCGTTGGCTGTAGCTCAGAAAGTAAGGCATGAAAATCCTTCTGATGCTATTTTGTATGTGGGAACCAAAAACAGTCTTGAAAGTGAATTGGTTCCAAAGGAAGGTTTTGAATTTAAGTCTGTAACAGCTAAATATTTAAGAAGGAAAATTACATTTGAAAATATTGTAACACTGTTTGCTTCGGCAAAAGGTGTAATGGAATCTTTCGGAATAATAAATGAATTCAAGCCCGATATAGTTGTGGGTACGGGCGGATATGTGTGCGGTCCGGTAGTTTTGGCCGCCCATTTAAAAAAGATACCTACAATGATATTGGAGCAAAATGTTTTTCCCGGAATAACCAATAAGCTTTTAAGCAAGATTGTTGACACGATAGGAATAAGCTTTGAAGAAGCAAAGCGCTATTTTCCCGAAGGCGTACAAAATAAGCTCATTTTAGTGGGTAACCCGGTGAGAAAGGAAATAACTGCAACCGACAGGAGAAAATCAAGAATCAAGTATTCTTTAAAACCTGAGGATGTATTTATTTATTCATTTGGCGGCAGCGGAGGCCAAGTAAGTCTAAACGAAGCAATAATTGATGTTATAAGATATTACAACGGCAATAAAAATGTAAAATTACTGCATGTAACAGGTAAGAAACTTTATGAAAGCTTCTTGGAAGAGTTGAAAAACAAAAATATAGAAATTGAAGAAAATATAGAGATAATAGATTATATGTATGAGGCACCCGCGGCTCTTTCGGCTTCAGATATAGTTATTGGAAGTGCCGGGGCAATAACTATTGCGGAAATCACTGCAGTAGGAGTTCCTTCTATTTTAATACCAAAAACCTACACTGCGGAAAATCATCAGGAGTATAATGCCCGTGCTTTAGAAAAAGAAGGAGCTGCTTTAGTTTTATTGGAAAAGGACTTAACCGGCGATACTCTTTTAAAAGCAATTGAAGAAGTCATAGAAAATAAGAATGTATTGAAGACCATGTCACTAAATTCAAAAAGACTTGGAAATTCTGACGTTGAAAATAAAATATATGCAGCAATGATATATCTGATTAACGAACGTAAGTAACAAGTGAAAAAACTTTGCATAACATATAATATGTTTATTAGCTTGTTGCGGAGGGATAAAAATGGGAAGCTTTATTGTTGAAGGAAGAAACAGT
>DAIMMU010000145.1:0-6596 GCA_036720515.1 Sedimentibacter sp. | reverse complement strand
GATGATATACAATCCATAAAGGCAGGCATAATGGAGATAGGGGATATTTTTGCCATTAACAAAAGTGATTTGTTTGGGGCGGACCGCACGGCCGTTGAAGTAAATATGATGCTCGACTTAACAATGGATATGGACAGAAGACCTCCCGTTGTTAAGGTTGTGGCTGTAAAAAATGAAGGTATTGACAACCTTATCAATGAAGTTAAAGAACATATGAAATACCTGAAGGAAAGCGGGAAATTTGAGGAAAGACGGAAGAAGAATCTAAAATTAGAGGTTGTTGAACTTATAGAAGAGGAATTAAGGAAAATTGTTATTTCGCATACGGACAGCGAAAACAAATTAGATGGCGAAGTTATTGAAATATTAAACAAGAATAAGAATGCTTATGAAGTAAGAGATGAGTTTTTGAAAACAATTAAATAAAAGAGTCCCCGTACTTATGTCATTAGGAGGTTTTTATGGTAAATAAGGTAGATCACATTGGTATAGCAGTGAAAAATTTAGATGATGCTTTAAACTTGTATGAAAATATACTCGGATTAAAATCTGCCGGAACAGAAATTGTTGAGGAGCAGAAAGTGAAGGTCGCTTTTTTGCCTATCGGTGATACAGAGGTTGAGCTGTTGGAATCAACGGAAGAAGACGGACCGATTGCGAGATATATTGCTAAAAACGGTGAAGGTGTTCAGCATATTGCATACAAAGTTGATGACATTGAAAAAGCCATTGCCGAAATGAAGGAAAAAGGAATAAGAATGATTGATGAAAAACCGCGCTACGGTGCAGGCGGAGCAAAGATAGCATTCTGTCATCCAAAGTCCACACTTGGAGTTCTTATAGAACTTTGCCAAAGATAGATGATAAAGCACTAATTAAAAATGAGGTCCCGAAGCATGTCATTTGAGCACAGCGAAGGATCTCATCTTTATTTTAAATTTATTGAATAAATTTTATTAATATTTTATTACAGCAGGTTGTATAACCCCAAAGTTTTCAGGTGCTTATGCTTTTCCGATAAAACTTCTTCCATGTTAAGATTCAATGCTTCGCACATGGAAGCTATATAGAATAACAGCTCTCCCATTTCTTCCTTTATTTTATCCCTGCATTTGGGGCATAATTCACCCTCAATGTGCGTATCCAATTCTTTTTGGTTTTCCTCCAAGGATTTATGAGGTGAATATATTTGCTTTGTTGCATGTATTTCAATGCAGCCGCAATGTGTAGCAGATTTGAAAACAGCTCTGTTAAGCATAGATGTTTGTTCATCGAGTTTCGTTACAATATCTAATATGCTTTTGTTCAACAATTGCAATTCAGATGTTGTTTGTTGAAATTCACTACAGTTGCATGACATATTTTCAACTCCCTTCATATATAAATTATACTTAAAGACAAGCTCACATGTCAATTACTTTATTGTACATTTAATAAACAAACCTCTTATATTAAGCATAAAAAAATATAGACAGAATAAAATATAAAGAGTACATATATGGGGGGATGTTCATGAAAAGAATAGTTTCTATAGCTGCGATTATAGTATTTATTGCCGCACTTTTGTTTTTTTTCAGATACTTTAGAGGAAAGGGTGTACAAAACGTGAGTTTTGACAATATTAATCCGGAAAATATACCAAGGCAAATCACCGAAGTGCTTCCAAATTATAGGATGAAGGAAAAAGCATTAGTGTGCAAGATAAATGATGAAATTTATGTTGTTGTTACAAGAGGAGAAAAAAATACGGCGGGATACGAAGTTGAAATAGATAAAATTACTTTAAGCGATACGGATGGAGAAAAGGTATTGACCGTTTATGCGGAATACAAGGACCCCAAGCCGGGAGATGTAACGGCACAAATTCTTACTTATCCCTTTGCGGTCGTAAAAACAGATTTGGAGGAATTGCCTCAGAAGGTTGTTTTAGAAAGAGAATACAAAAATTAACTTATTTGTTAACAAAATGTCATGGACCGTTATTTTTGGTGGATTTATGCAAAAATCACAAAAAGGCCGGTCTTTTTTTTATTCTGACAAGGAATATTCCCATAAGTCCATATATTTAATTAATTGTTAAAAATAAACATTCCATTTTATTTAAAAATAAAGTAAAATAATATAATAATAGTTGAAATTTTGTCATTTTGTGTTGTATAATAGAATATGCTAAGAGGTGAAAAAGTGATTGAGTTTAATAATGTAACAAAAATATATAAAAAGACGTTTACGGCTGTAAAAGATATTAATATAAAAATAGACAAGGGTGAATTTATATTCATCGTAGGAAAGAGCGGCGCGGGAAAAAGTACATTGATAAAGCTGTTGCTTAGGGAAATAAGCCCATCGGATGGGATCATTACATATAATAATCAGGATATCAATAAAATCAGAAAAAGAAATGTGGCGGCATACAGACGAAATATCGGATTTATTTTCCAGGATTACAGGCTTCTTCCCAAGATGACTGTATACGAAAATATTGCTTTTGCAATGGAAATGATTTGCTGTCAGGCAAAAAACATCAGAAGGGAAGTTCCCTTGGTTTTGAGTATGGTAGGATTAAGTGACAAGGCCAAATACTATCCCGATGAATTATCAGGGGGAGAGCAGCAGCGTGTTGCTATTGCAAGAGCTGTTATAAACAAGCCTGAAACAATAATTGCGGACGAGCCCACCGGTAATTTGGACACGGAAACATCCAAAGAAATAATGAAAATATTGACGGAAATTAATAAACGCGGAACCACGGTAATTATGGCAACACATGACAGAGAAATAGTGAACCATTATCAAAAAAGAGTAATTGAACTCAAAAATGGCGCTATAATAAGAGACATCAATTCAGGGGGATACAGCGATGAACCCAAAGAAGATTAGTTATATATTCAGACAAGCCTTTAAGAGCATGTGGCGAAACAGAATGATGGGTTTTGCTTCCATCGGTTCGGTTACTGCAGTGCTTGTGATACTTGGATTTATTTTAGTTATAGTTTTAAATGTAAATAACATGGCAATGGTTGCTAAAGAAACCTTTGACCAAATAGCGGTATATGTTTTAGAAGGTGTGGAGGATGAGCAAATTGTGGAGTTGGGTAAATCCTTCAGGAAGATTGACGGAGTTATGGGGGTTGCTTATCAAACAAAGGACTATGCTTTAGAAAAGGTCAGGGAAGACTGGGGCGATGATGCATACCTTTTGCAGGATTTAAGAAATAATCCGTTTCCTAACACATATGTTGTCCAGCTTTCCGACGTAAGCAAGGCAGATGAAGTAATAGCAAAGCTTGAAACCTTTGAAGGAGTAGAAAAGGTTAGATATTATCAGGATGCGGTTAACAGTCTTATTAAAATTTCAGACTTTGTTAAACGTCTTGGTATAGCTGTTATATTAATTCTTCTGCTGATAAGTATTTTTATTATTTCCAACACAATTAAAATTACTGTTTTGAACAGACAAAGAGAAATTGAGCTAATGCAGTATATAGGGGCTACCAACGGATATGTGCGGGGACCCTTTATGATAGAAGGTATCATGTTGGGACTTATGGGTTCATGTGTTGCCATTTTAATAATTATGTTAGGATACAATTATTCGATTGATTATCTTGCCGGCAGATATATAGCACTTATATCCGGTATGTCAGGATACTTGGTCGGTATTGAAATGGTAATAAATGACCTTATCATAATATTTATGACCATAGGAATTGGCATCGGAATATTGGGCAGCTTGGTTTCATTGAAAAAATTCTTAAGTATTTAAGGGGTGTGTTATGTTTAGAAAATGTGTTGTCATTATTCTGTTAGCGGTAACTGTAATAAGTGTTTTCCCTGTAAGTGCGGGAGGAAGTATTGCTGATTTGAGGTACAAGCAGAAGCAAATTGAGGATCAAATAAAGGACATACGCCAAAAAGCAGATGCTCTCAAAGGCGAGAAAAAAAGCATAGAATCGGAAATACAGATTCTTGATAGTGAGCTGAGAACTTTAACATTAGAAACTGAAAAGCAAGAAATTCAGAAGCAGCAAATCAATATGCAAATAGCGGAGTCAGAACAAAAAATCACGGATCTGACTGAAGAGATAGACAAAAATAATGAATTGCTGGAAGATCGCCTGAGAGCAATGTACATGAACGGGACAGGAGGATACGTAGAAGTTATCCTTAATGCTGAAAGTCTCATAGATGCTTTAACAAGAGCCGACATGATCCAGTTAATCGTTAAAAGCGATGTGGATTTATTAAAAAGTATAAGTGAGCAAAAGGCAGAAGTTGAAGAACTGAAAATTGCCCAGGAAACCAAAAGACATGAGCTGACTGCAATAATAAATGATTTAAATGCAAAACAAAATGAAGTTTTAGTAGCTTCCCGGTCGAAAGAAAATTATATGGCAAGCCTTCAAAACAATATTGAAGAAATTCAAAGACAGGAAGCTGCAATGGAGAAGCAGTCACAGCAAATAGAGAGAGACATCATTGCAGCACAGCGTGCCGTTGAATATGCGGGCGGTGAAATGACATGGCCTGTACCCGGTCATTATGAAAGAACCTCCGAATTTGGAGGAAGAGTTCATCCGATAACAGGCGTCTGGTCAAATCACGGAGGAACGGATATCAGAGCTCCTTATGGGACATCTATTGTGGCAGCAAATGCCGGTGAAGTAATTTATGCAGGCTTTCACTATTCGTACGGAAATTATGTAATAGTTGACCATGGCGGCGGAATTGCAACGTTATACGGACATTGCTCTAAATTGCTGGTAAGTAAGGGACAAGCAGTTGCCAAAGGAGAAACTATTGCTCTTATAGGCTCAACGGGAGAATCAACAGGAAACCACCTTCACTTTGAAGTCAGAGTAAACGGAGTAAGAACCCAACCAATGGATTATTTTAAATAAAGACTTTACAATAGGTATGGGGACACACATCTACTATAGGGGTAAGAGGAATGTCCCCGAATAAGGTCTTTGCAGACAAAAAGAATGTCCCCTGTCAGACTGCGGGCACTTTGATCTTGGAATGACACAGATCAAATTAATGCCCTTTTTTTGGGTTCTTCCATCAATTCATCTAACTTTTCCGCATTCATGGTTTCGTATTTCAATAAATACTGCGCTATTTTATCAACTACCGCTTCGTTTTCCCGAATGATTGATATAGCTCTGTCGTATGATTCACCTGTCATTTCTTGAGCTTCTGCCTTGATATTGTCTAAGTAATACTTGATAAATCTTTCGTCAATGCATGTGTTTTGTGTGTTCTTGCCCATACCGTAGCTACAGATTATTTCATAGATTATATTTGTAGATTCTTTAATATCATTTGAAGCACCGGTTGATATTTCACCTATGAATATTTCTTCTGCCGCCCTGCCTGCAAGAAGCACGGTTACCTTGCTGCAAAGCTCGTTTTTTGTATAGAGGAATTTATCTTCGGTTGGGAATTTTAAAACATATCCCAACGCTTTGTCTCTTGGAATTATTGAAATTTTTTGCACCTTATCAATATTTAGTATTTTTGCTGCAACGGCATGACCTGCTTCGTGGTACGCAACTATTCTTCTTTCCTTGTCTGAAACTGTGGAATGCTTTATTTCCAACCCCGCGGCAATTTTTTCAATTGCAAACTCAAAATTATCATTGTTGATTTTCTTCGATTTATCCTTAATTGCTTTAAGAGCCGCTTCATTTGCTATGTTTGCAAGCTGGGCACCGGAAAAGCCATGGGTTTTTACTGCAATATCCTTAAGCTGAACCTTTTTATCAAGGGGTTTATTTTTTGTGTGAACTTCCAATATTTTAAGCCTTGAATGATAATTTGGATTTCCGACATATATTTTTCTGTCGAACCTGCCCGGTCTTAGGAGAGCTTCATCCAATAAATCCAATCTGTTGGTTGCGGCAACAACAATTACATTGCTGGCATTGTTAAATCCGTCAAGTTCAATTAAAAGCTGATTTAATGTTTGATCCTTTTCATTGTTGCTTTCGGAATTTCTTTTGGCACCAAGTGCATCTATTTCATCTATAAAAATAATGCTCGGAGCCTCTTTTCGAGCCCTTTCAAATATTGTTCTCACTCTTTTTGCTCCGACTCCAACATATTTCTCTACAAATTCCGAACCGCTGGAATAAATAAATGTAGCTTTTGCTTCACCTGCTATTGCTTTTGCGATAAGTGTTTTGCCTGTTCCCGGGGGACCGTACAAAAGTATACCCCTTGGAACCTTGGCGTCCATGGATTTGTATTTGTCTTCGTTGTTTAAAAAATCAATTACATCCATTAAATCCTCTTTAATTTCCTCAAGTCCCGCCACATCATCAAAGCCAATTTGAATTTTAGGCTCTTCGGACTTTTTCTTTTCAAAATATGATACGGAAGATACTGTTTCGTTTGATTCCTCTAAGTCATCATCGTTGCGCTGCTTTTTTCTCATATAATTTAACATTGATTTGGATATGAATAATGTGTATAATATTATCGGTGTTATATATAGTAATGGTAACTTATAATTTTGAGGCATTGTTACAAATAAAAAAATATATGCAATTAAGAAAATTATTAAAGGGAAATATTTAATTTTCATTTTACCT